>JAQGPK010000047.1 GCA_028293095.1 Chlamydiia bacterium
ATGCTCCGCATTTTGACTTTATTTTAGTATACGACGTATCTCGTTGGGGTAGATTCCAAAACCAGAATGAAGCAGCTCACTATGAGCACCAATGTGAGCAGAATGACAAGAAAGTAATCTACATCTCTAGAGGTTTTCCTCGAGAAGGTCAGGAAATGACAGAAAGTATTATTACTCCGATGGAGCGATGGATGGCGGCTCAGTATTCTCGACAGCTTAGTGAAAAAGTTTGGTACGGCTGTATCAGAGTTTCAAAAGATGGATATTCAGCAGGCGGTACAGCAAGCTACGGTATGGCGCGGTTGTTGTTAGACGAAATGAAGAAGCCTATTGGAATATTGAAGAAAGGCCAACATAAACTTATTTCTAATCAACGTGTCACCTTCACTCCGCTCAATGACGAGACAACTCAAACAGTCAAAGATATCTTCCACCTATTTTTAAGAGATTGGAAAACACCTCAAGACATCGCAGAAATTTTAAATGAAAGAGGTATCCTCTCTGCAAATGGTAAGCAATGGTCTAGGGACAAAGTTTTACGAATTCTAGGTAATGAAGTTTATACAGGCTCTCGAGTTTATAATAAGACATGGAGTAGGCTTAAGCAGAAGCAGGTTGAAAATCCAAGAAGTGAATGGGTTATTACTCCAAACGCCTTCCCTGCCGTGGTTGATCCTAAAATGTTTTGGGAAGCTCAGGAACGTCTCTACTGGCTGATGCCATCAAGATGGAAGAAAGGAATCTGCTCAATAAACAAGGCGAAAAGACTAGTTGAACAGGAAATTAAAGAGTTATTTACTGAAAAGGGTTTGTCAGAGGATGATATTGAAAAAGAAATAAAGAAGATTCCAATCACCTACAGCGTAAGCTTCCAGCAAGAAAATGTACCCTACCGATGCTTTGTAGTTAAAGAAGAAATGAGAAATTATAAAGATGTCTTTGCTGTAAGTATTGCTTTAAACAAGGCGGAACCTATTGATCGTATTTTTCTAATACCGAGCGATGAGTTTAATGGCAGCAATTTTATGGTGTTCTCCGAAGCTGATGAAGGGTTTGTAAAATACCAAATCGACAATAACAAAGTTCACGAAAATATATTATCCTTAATTCATAAATAAAATGAATAAAGTAAATCCTGATTTGATCAAAAAATATACTTCTCGAAAAAAGGACTTGAAGCTCCTCCCTCGTTACTTTGATATTTTTGAATTTAAGAACGGACTAACTGAAGGTAAATTCCACACTCAAGTTGACACCGGTAAGAAGTTTAAAATCAGTGCCACGCGAGTCTATCAATTAATGGCAAGGGTAGAATACGAGCTAGAGAATCTTTCTTAAAGAATTCCAAATTGCATACATTGCAAACGTATCCATTTTACAGTACTCCTTTAAGTCCGAAATTATCTGATTCTTTCTTTCGGCCGATGTTTCATCGCTAATAAGCTCATTCCAACTCTGTGATGCCGTACCTCCTTCTCTAATACCAAGATTTTTATAAGAATGCTCTGGTACAAGGACCGATAGAATTGATTTAATTGATGTTTTTCCCTTAAAATTCTTGTGAACAAAATATTGTTTAGTAAAAATATCTTCCAAGTCATACACCCTGCCATTCACAGCATCCATTAAAGCCTGATAGTTCGGTAACCTCGCAGCAATTTTTTTGTTGATGCCACACTCAAATGACTTGTTCCAAACAATGACGCTTCCCTTCGTGCCGATCACCTTTTCTAAAGACTCGGCAAACATATTGCTTGGGTCACATGGATCAGTACATAGATACTCATAATGTTTTGGTTCGCTATCTTCTGAATCTAAAACATGAAGTGAATATTGAAATGGTATTTGTTGATATGGAGAAAAGCCATCATATCGTGGTATGGCACATGGATAAGTTTCGTAATCGAGAAAATAAAGCGGAAAAGTTAAAGATTCAAATTCTTCTGCGATTTTGTCTTTATGCCTAAGTACTCTATCAAGAGTGTGGGCATCAATTTGATTTCTTTGTATATCCGAGAGCTTTATGTGCTCAGGAACGTCTTTGAGATCGTAAATATACCCATCGATCATTTCCAGAAGTTTCGCTTTACTATTACCAATTCTTGCTATGTCATGGACGCTGTACTCTGGCACTTGAGGATTAGAGTGCTTAAAAGTTGAGCAATGGCGGGAGCGACCTTTGTATATACAGCAACAGAATCCGTTAGGCTTTGCTTCTGCAGAAACATAGTGCAATGCCTGATCCATTTCATTCAAAACATACTCGCTCAAATCTTCAATCGCAGGAGTAACATCTTCTATTTCGAAAAGCTTGATAATATCGAGTTCGCCTGACCTAACATATTCTGAATTAAGGTGAATCAGGTGTGCAGACTTCACTTTATAATCCAATTTTTTGAGTACGTTGTATTGAAAAGTAAGATCGTGGAAATGTACCTTGTCATCAATGCTATTTGTGGCTTTTACCTCGTAGATCGAGTACGTTTTATCTTCAGGATTGAATTTCAAGACATCCAGAGCACAAAGAAATCCATCTACCATAAAGACTGGCTGAAAGAGTGTCAGCTTTTCTTCTGAAAGATACTTTTTAGTAAGCTCCTGCGCTGCTGCATCTCGACCTTCGATTAAGATTCCTGTCGGGAATAGCTGCCTAGCTATCAATTCAACTTCATTTCCCGTCTCGATAATTGCTTTCTCAAATTCTGATAGTTCAGACTCATAATAAAGCTCCGGTTTATGGACTTTGTACCAGACATTGTTTGGGCATTCCCGATAGAGTATGTAATCGGTTTTAGATAGTACCTTCATGAGTTTATTTGAGGAGATCTACAACAGTATCTACCACGACCTTCCGATCAAATTTTTCATCGATCCAATCAGCATATTTTATTCTGCAGAACTTCCAACCAGCTGCTTCGAGCACACGCTGTCTTTCTTCATCACTTTCGATGTGAATCCCGTAAGCCTCATCAATTTCATCTTTGAAATGGCAAGGACCGTCACATTCAACAGCGATACGTTTGCCGGTGTTGGCATTACTGATAACAAAGTCGATTTTAAAGCCGCAGCTTGCAACCTGATTTTGAATTTTATAACCCTTTTTGAGACTCACTTTCATTAAATTGTAAAAATCCTCCTCGAAAAATGAGTCGAATGGCTTAAGATCAGTTGCGTAGAATGATACTTCGCCATTCTCTTGTACATACTCGAGATATTTCTTCAGCCAAATTTTTTCTGGCATTTCCTGTGGAGACATGCTTACAAAGCAATGAACTTGAAGTTTTGCTCGAGAAAATGCCACGTTTACCCTACCCTTGTTTATGTCAGCTCGAATATCACCACCTTCTCCGGTAAGTGGTACGTACTTATTTTTCTGGTCGGCCGATCGGATGACGAACGAGTAAATCACAATATCCTTTTCATCCCCTTGGATACCTTCGATGATGCTTACTTTGTAGTTATCGTCTTCTTCCTTGAACCCTTCTTTTTCGAAAAGGTCACGGATATAGGTTGCCTGCGCGTTGAAGAATGTAAGAATTCCAATTGATTTTTTGCTGTACTTCTCATCCCCTCGAAACTCCTAAAAAAGTTCCAGGATCGCTTTCGCTTCAGCTACATTGACATGATCAGAGAATTCTTCGCTCCAATCAGATTTAACCTCATGAGTAACCATTACCCGATTCGTATCTCTGAAAGTAAGATAGTTACTATTAAGCGGAATGAGGTCTTTTCCATTTGGCTTATAGAAATATTGGTTACTGAAATTGATCAGCTCTGCCGGAGATCGATAGTGGTAATGCAAGGTGCGGTACATAAAGCCTCTGTTCTTTGCAATATCGAGGACAGATTGAACTGCATTGCCCGTGGCTTTTATCTGTCGAGAGTCAGGAATTGAGTATCTGTGGGCAAGTTCGTCGAAAACTCTGTTCGACTTGAACATGATGGTGCTATCTCGCATTTGTTCACTATCGCCGACAAAAAGGGTTCTATTTGCTCGGTACATGACGGGCAAAGTATATGCGACGTTGCACTGTGAGGCCTCATCCAAGACTACGTAGTCAAACATTCCAGGTTGAAGTGGAATAATACGGCTTGCATCGTCGAGTTCCATTATCCAAATAGGAATGAGATCCATTATGGCGTTGAACTTCTCAGGCTCTTTGCGGAGATTATCGAATGTCTTGAATGCTTTCTTCGATCTTCCGAAAGCCCGTGAAAGCTGTTGGATTATCTGTCTAATGGTTACACCCTGCTTCCACTTCTCGACAATATTTTTGTTGACGATATTTTGGATATAGAGAGCCACGCGCTTGCTTCTTTCGTTTTCTGCACGCTTGAGGGCATAAGAAATGCTATTAGTGCTGTTGGTCTTCATGAGCTTATTAAGCTCCAATTTTATTTCTTGAACACGCAGGATATTTGTCTTTACTGAATCGAGATTAGCCGAGCTTGATGCATCGATCTTCTGGTCAAGCACTTCGAAGTCCTCGTCGGACACACCGGATGTGCTCAATTTTTGCTTCAGTTTACTTTCTGCATCTTCAAGATTTTGGATATTTTCGTAGTAGTAGCAATGATTATAGAGCGCGTCTAAAGATTTAGTTGCATTATTTCGTGAGATGTCGCTTGTAAGGAGTTTGTCGACAAAATCGATAATCTCTCGAGGAAGTTTGTCTCGAGTAACGCCAAGTCGCATATTTCGACGCATATTATTGATCTTGCGGAACAGATTTGAGTGTCGGTCATAGCCAGTCTTCGAGACATCATCTCTTACTCTTTCAATCTCTGAAGCAAAGCGTTTTCCGTTGAAATCAATAGCTACGAACAGTTCATCAAAACCCTTACGTTCATCGCTTCTTTCATATTTTCTGATTACTTTTCCTAGAGTCTCGATCTCTTTTTTTGAGATCTTGATATCTTGCCAAGCCTGCGAAGAAAAACTCTTGGTAAAACCATCGAAATCACTGATTTCTATATCGTATTCTTTCAGCGTCTCAAACTCTTTATGGAGCTGATAGATTTTTCTCTGCATATCGATGACTGCGTTGAGAGCTGCTTTATGCTTTTCTTTTTGCTCGACTGCTTGATCAAGTGCAGGGGTTGCACCAAGATCGCCTTGTGTTACGACCGAATGGTTACGAATATTAAATTTATAGCCAAGTCTCTCTATGTACGATCCAAGAGCGCTCAGTTGTGGTGCGATACCATCTGCCTCGTCCTCCTCTCCGATCTGTGCAGAGTTGGGATTTGGTAGATAGCCATAAAGATATTTAACATTGAGTTTATTAAGCTTATCTTTCACCACTTTTAGCGCCTGCGCCTTCTGACTCACAAAAAGAACCCGGTTGCCTTTGGCGGCAAGATGAGCAAGGATATTGGAAATTGTCTCTGATTTACCTGTTCCAGGTGGACCTTGAATGATCGCTGCCTTGTTACCCAAAATAGAGAGGGTTGAGAGTTGGTATTTATCAAACAAAAATGGAAAATATAAGTCGCTTTCGGCAGGTACTTCTCCCTCAACATTCAAATCGGTATCATCAGTCCAACTTGTAAGAGAGGTCTTCGCCAATTCTTCTTCGGGAAGTTGTGAGAGCTTTGCCAAATCTTCAGCCAAAAAGAAGTTCGAACGAGGGCTCAATGCAATTTTTATTTCCTCAAGATTAAATGATTCCTCAGAGAAATTTGCATCTTTGAGGCGGAGCTGTGCCTTAATCTGATGCCAAATCTCATTAAAGACCTCCAAGTCTGTGATTGGCAAGGTTAATTTTCCTTCAACTTCGTATTTCCCCATCACTTCCAAAAGTTGAAAGTAGAGGTCTTCACCGAGTAATGATTCAAGCATTCCAACATTCACCTGAATTTCGGGATCGACTGCGTAGATATAATATCTTCCGACACCCCCCTTTGAGATTTCTTTTTCAATCTTTACTGGAAGTGCAAAAAGTGGATACCTGTCGATCTTTGTCTTTGGTGCTTCTGGTTCTTCTCCTTCTTCAGCTTCCGGATCAATCGTATCGTTGTTCGAGAGTGGAAGTTCTACCTCAAAATATCCGAAATTAAATATTACCTGTTTAGTGAATTGATCATTTCGATATTTGTTGTATATATCTTCGATCTTGTTTGCAAATGCTTTTTCCTTTTCATACTGTTCTTTTTCTTCCTTCGGTACTTTCTTAGG
>JAQGPK010000059.1 GCA_028293095.1 Chlamydiia bacterium
AGAAAGATTCCTAAAGAGACGCGCTACGTTGGATTAGACATCTCTTCAAACCTCATTAAAGATGCAAAACAGTACATCTCGCCAACTACGCCCCATACATTTATCGTGCATGATATTACAAAGCCGCTCCCTCTAAAAAAAGAGCTTCAATTCACGCATGCGACCTGTATCTTGGCACTACAAAATATCGAAGAGCCCCAAAAAGTATTTGCCAATATTCGGCCCTACATGCAGCCAGGCGCCAAATTATTACTTGTCATGAACCACCCAGCCTTTCGCATTCCAAGACAAAGCAGCTGGGGGTTTGATGAGGCCACCAAAATACAGTATCGCAAGCTCAATGCCTATATGAGTCCCCAGCAAATCCCCATCCAAATGAACCCAGGAAAAAGCGAAGAGTCGACCCTTTCCTTTCACTATCCACTCTCTTCTTACTCTTTGTGGCTGAAAGAAAATGGATTTGCAATTGAACTTATTGAAGAGTGGTGCTCTGATAAAACAAGTACGGGCGCCGCTGCCAAATGGGAAAATCGCGCAAGAAAAGAGTTCCCTCTCTTTCTTACAATCCTTGCAACGCTTTGATGATTGATTCTTTGTCATCTAAGGACTTATGACACACCCCTTCATGGCAGATAGAAACTGTTGTTTTTGTTGAAATTGGAATAAGCCCTTGAGAGTGGGGTATAATACTTTCTAGACGATCATCTTTTTGTCTAAAAATAAGAGTGTAATGAGGCATCACTTTATGTGCGAGTACCTCTAGAATTTCCTCACGAAATTCATTCTGCTTGTTAAAAGTAATCACAACACAAGCTTTCTTTGTATCGTAGTAGCGCTGCAGGGCTTTGAGATGATAGCAGTATCCTAGTGGATAGGCATCAATATAGCGTTGAGCTGCTTTAAAAATATCTTCTGCTTGGATTAAGTAATTTTGATCTGCTGTAATTTGATACAGGCGAAGAAGATTTTCAGCATGCACTGCATTCCCAGAAGGTTCAGCACCATCTGCAAAATGACACTTTCTTAAAAGTATACTTGTATCGACCCCGTCAGTCTGGTAAAAGGCGCCATCTAACGATTTAAAATCACGCTCAAGAATAAACGTAAGCTCTAGTGCCCATTCTAGCCATTCACTCCCACAGCCCGTCTCAAATAAACTCAATAACCCCGAAACTAAAAAGGCGTAGTCATCAAGGCCACCATGATACCGAGTATCGCCTTCTCGATAGCGACGATAGAGCACACCATTTTTCCAGAGGTTTTCTTTTAAAAAGCGCGCCGCGCGAAGAGCTGCCTGGAGGTATGCCTCATTCTGCAAATAAAACCCTGCATGCGCAAAGGATTGAATCATCAGCCCGTTCCATGCGGTAATGATCTTGTCATCCTTCAAAGGATGGGGCCTATCTTCACGTATTCTGAAAAGAAGTTTTCTCGCTTTCTCGAAAATAATCTCACATTCTTGAAGAGACACTCCTTTTGCTTCACTAAATTCCTCTAATGAGCCTTCCATACTGAGCACAGAGCGTCCTTCAAAATTTCCCTCTTCAGTAACTCCATAAAAATCACAAAAGAACTCTCCTTCTTCTTTGCCCAAAGCTGTGAGGATTTCCTCTTTTCTCCATGTATAAAAAAGCCCTTCGATCCCTAACGTATCGGCATCTTCTGCCGAATAAAATCCACCTGCTGGGCTTGTCATATCTCTCAAGATATACTGGAGGATTTCATGGCATACTCTAGAATAGAGATCTCTTCCTGTCACTCTCCAGGTCTCGAGATAGCTCTCTATGAGAATAGCATTGTCATAGAGCATTTTTTCAAAATGAGGCACACCCCATTTCTCATCCACGCTATAGCGATGCAAACCGCCACCTAGATGGTCATATATACCGCCTCGATGCATCATTTCAAGAGTCTTTTCTACTAAAAAGAGCGCTCTATTATCTTGAGATTGCAAAAAATAATGGAGAAGAAAGACTGCTTGATATCCCAAGGGGAACTTAGGAGCGCCATGCATCCCACCATAAATAGGGTCTGCAATCTTAAAGAGAATTTCGGCAGTCCTCCGAACGTGTTCAACTGCTGTAATTTCTTTACCCTGTGTATGAAGATGCTCTTTCAAAATCGCAACAATCTTCTCAGCTTGAAGTAAAATTTTTTCTTGAGTCTCTCCTTTCCAGAGTCCATCAATTTTACTGGAAAGCTCAATCAAACCAATCAAGCCTCTAGAATTGTGCTTTGGCAAATATGTCGTTGCAAAAAATGGTTTTAATTCAGGAGTGAGAATCAGATTCAATGGCCAACCTGCAGCACCTACGATCATAGTTTGCGCAAATTCCATATAGAGTGCATCAATTTCAGGAAGCTCTTCACGGTCCACTTTAATAGAAATAAAGACCTCATTCAAGGCCTTGGCAACCTCAATATCTCTAAAGGACTCATCCTCCATGACATGACACCAATGGCAGGTGGCATATCCAATGGATAAGAAAATAGGTTTATTTTGTGCTTTTGCTGTTGCAAAAGCCTCCTCGCCCCATGGATACCAATCAACTGGATTATGTGCATGCTGTAGCAGATAGGGTGACTTTTCATGAATAAGTCGATTGGTAAATTGATGAGTTTCTGCCATTTGGTGCACCTCTAATAAAATGGGAACATAGCAATGACTTGGAATTATCACAACAATTGCGTTAATCTCTTAAAAAGCTTACATGTACAGTAACGCCAGTTATGAAAATGATTCAGCCATAGAGGTCTGGTGTTAAAATAAAAATTTAAGGGAAGGGAAGATATGCCACTTATTCCAATGCGACCATTACTTGATTATGCTGCCAAAAACAATTTCGGGATCTGTGCGCTGAATGTCAATAACATGGAGCAGATTCAAGCCATTATGGAAGCTGCGCGAGCGACAAAAAGCCCTGTCATCATTCAAGCGAGCCGCGGCGCACGCAAGTATACAAATGATGCCTTCTTAAGACACCTAATGCTTGCAGCTGTGGAACTTTATCCCGAAATTCCAACTGTCATGCACCAAGATCATGGAAATGGCCCAGAAACCTGCATCAGTGCAATTAGGCAGGGCTTTACGAGCGTCATGATGG
>JAQGPK010000101.1 GCA_028293095.1 Chlamydiia bacterium
ACCAAAAAACTCGGACCACTCAATTTACTCCTTTTTGATAGAGGTACCTAATCTTGGTGAACTAAAGAGTTACCTCTCTGTGATCTCTGTGTTCTCTGTGGTAAAGAAATTAAAAGGGCCCCTACTATATGAGTCGGTTTTTATTTTTAACGCAAAATGCAAAGAGCAAGAATAGCTACGGTATTGTTTCTTATTTTTTACCACAGAGAACACAGAGATCACAGAGAGGGATTTCTGTACTTCTTCTCTATATAGGGAGTAAATTTTTCCTCGAGTTTGGCCCTAAAGATGGGATCCACTATATGAAAAATGATGCATTTACTACTCTTTGCGCCTCTTGTAGTTCCTTTGCGTTAAAAATATTTAACGATACTTCAATTAAATGAAACTGAATTTTCTGGAATTAAAAAATACCCCGATTTTTGAGCAGCTGGCAATTGAAGAGGCGCTTCTTCGAGCAGATGACAACAACTGGTGCATCATTAATAGAGGGAGTACTCCTGCAATCGTGATGGGCATCTCCGGATGCGCAGATGAGCTCATTAATAAAGAGCGCCTTGCAAAAATACCCCTCCCTGTTATTCGTAGATTCTCAGGTGGCGGCACTGTCGTGATCGATGAAGAAACCCTCTTTGTGACTTTTATTTTTCAAAAAGAAGATGTTGATCTTGGCCAATGTCCTCGCAAAATCATGCAGTGGACAGAGCTCCTCTACCAGCCTGTTTTTCAGCCCGAAGACTTTAAATTAATTGAAACAGACTATGTGATTGGTGAAAGAAAAATTGGTGGAAATGCTCAGTACATGACAAAATCACGCTGGCTCCATCATACAAGTTTTTTATGGGATTATAAGCTGGAGTTCATGCAGCTTCTACAGATGCCATTTCGGGTGCCAGAGTACAGAAAATCAAGAGAACATACAGCGTTCATAGACTGCTTAAAAAATTATTATCCATCGATCGATTTTCTAAAAGATAAATTAATCCATACACTTCGCCTGCGATTTGATCTCCTACCTTCAAGCGAAAGTAGGATCACTCAAATTATGCAAAAACCGCATAGAAAAGCACTTCAAAAAGAGTTAGTACTTTAGAGTAGCTGGTGGCATTTTGCCATTATAGCCTTCTACCCGCAGAACCACTGCTACCTTGACCACTTCACCATTTGCCTCATATAGAGGAATCAGCATCAGTGGTGCCCCTACGTCTGAAAAGTAGCTCCCTAGCTCTTTTTTCATCTCAGCTTGTTTTTCTAGAGCCTTTTGAAAAGCATTATGACCTTCTACAATTGTCACGTAAAAGCCAGTATTGCCTACCTGCTCTTCTGACATCTGAGGCCAGTAAGAAAATTGATTCTTGCGAATACCCGAAAGATTGAGAAAATAGGCGCGCTTTTGATGTTCACTATAAAAAGAGAGAAGACTTGCCATCTGGTAGCGATTGCCAAAGAGAAAATGCTTTGTAGAATCATAGCCTGACTGCTTCAACCCCTTTTCGAGTCTCTGCCAGCCAATGCCCTCTTTCCATGGGTTCAAGCGGTAGGAAAGACGATCTGTACCAAAAAAGACAATCAGGAGAAGCCCTATTGAAATTAGAGTACCTACCTTAATCCAGCGCATAAAGGACTCTGTTTTCATCGCTGCATAGGAAAAGAGCATCGCAAATGCTGTGGGATAGCAAGCAACTGCCCAATTGCCCTGGACTTTTTTGCAGCATGCCAAAGTAAGGACTGCTACGAAGAATCCAAAGGTTGTCCACCAGTAAAAAGCAATTGAGAGTGGAAGTTTTCGTAGCTGTTTTCCAAGACCTACAAAAGCCACTAGCATAAGCAGGAAAATAAGTGGTGAGACAAGTGCAAATTGAGCGCCGAAAAACTCTAAAGCGGAGGATGAAACCTTTTCTCCGGTTGTCGGAACAACTGATTTACACACATGCTGGAATGTTGCAAAATCGTGAGAGATATTCCAAAGAAGTGAAGGAAGAAGTGCAAGACATGAAATCAAGAGACCTACAAAAAACCGTAGATTCATCTTTCTTTGCCAGAGCGTAAAGGCAATGATCGGAATCCAAAGTGCATACACAGGCCATTTAAAGAGCGCTCCAAGACCAATCAAGACACCAATTGTTATGAAGGAGTGTTCACGATCTTCAAGGAGAGCTTTTACAAATACACCTGCTGCAAGGGTCCAAAAAACAAGAAATCCACAGTCTGTCGTTGCAAGAAAAGAGGAGACAACTCCAAGAGGCGTGAGTGAAAATACAAGTGCGGACCAAAAAGCGTATCTACCTTGTAAACCACCTTGTCGAACCAAGAAATAGATGGAGAGGGATAAAACAAAAGATAAGATAAGGGCCCCAAAGCGCACACCGAATTCGGTATCACCAAAAAATAGCGTTCCAAAAGCAATCTCATAGGCAATTCCGGGGGGTTTACTGTAGTATCCGTAGGAGAGTACTTTACTCCAGGTCCAGTACTGCGCCTCATCGGGCATAAGACCGATGCCTGCTACTTGAACTGCATACACGATTGCAGCCTTAATGACTAAAACCCAAAAAATAAGTCTCAAAAGGTATGGAAAACGTTGATTCATCGCCTCAAGCATAAAACCTCTATTAGATAGTAAAGTTAGTTTTCCGAAGTGTAAACTAAATTATTTAACATTTCAAGGATTTTGGAATTTTATCAGAACTTTGTATGAAACTAAGGATCAACAAAGGGCAAATGTGAGCTTCAATGAAGCATCAATTGCTGCTAATTCTAATAGGGAAAGTGCGCAAATTCTTTTTCCAAGACGACTTTTGTCAATTGCTCGAACCTGGTCAAGCATAGCTTTTCCTTGCTTTTCATCGATAGTTACAAGAACGTCAAAATCAAAGATTCTTTGAATGTTGCTTGTAATAGGTACAACAATAACACGAGGCAAGTGTTTGTTAAATAAATTATTTGAAAGAATAATGGCGGGTCTCACCTTTTTTACTTCTGTGCCTTGTGTTGGATCGAAATTTACCCAAAAAACATCACCGCGAAGAGGAGAGAAGGGACTTTGATTACCATGTATTTTCTTCATCAAGACCCTCACCACTCAAATGTTCCCATTCATTAAACACTTCATTTCGTGCACTATCTTGTGCGGCTTCTATATACTGCTGTTCTAATAATTTTTTTTTCATCGCTAATTTTTCCACAACGGCTTCCTCTACGAACTTACTAATGCCTCGATCGGGAAGGTAAAAATGAAGCTCTGCAACAACGGGTTGAGAGAGAGAGAGCGTAATATTTTGATGTTTTTTCCTAAGCATGCCTATACCTCCTTTCAAAGTTCATTATACTGAATGTATGGTTTATTGTATACTATATACGTTATACGTAATGAATGCAAAAAAATGAACCCTAGTAAAATCAATTAATTTTTAGAAAAAGAATCACTCACGTTCTGGCAAACTAAAAAGATCTTTAATAGCCTGAAGGGTCACATCTCTTCCGACCGCTGCAATGGCATCTGTTAGTGGTATATTTTTTGGGCACACACGCACACAATTTTGCGCATTTCCACAACCAGAAATACCCTCATCTCCCATCATCACGCGTAAACGCTCAGGCTTCTGAAATTTCCCTATAGGATGGGTATCAAACAGCCTCACTTGTCCGATCGCCGAGGGGCCCATAAATTTTGAATGGGTATTCACTTGCGGGCAGGCCTCTTGACAACAGCCACATGTCATGCACGTAGAAAGCTGATACATGACCTCTTGTTGCTGCGGAGTAATTTTCGGGCCAGGGCCTGTATCTCGGCTATCGTCCACCTCAATCCAGGCATGTACCTTCTTCAAATTCTCAAACATCTTACTCCGATCACACATCAGATCGCGAATGAGCGGAAATTTGGAAAGAGGTGCCACTGTAATGGTAGAACTACCACTCTCTTTAATTAGAGAATCGATCAAAGCAGTACAGGCTTGGCGAGGCACTCCATTGATCAACATCGAACAGGAGCCACACACCTCTTCCAAACAGCCAATTTCAAAGACAACCGGCTCTGTTTGTTTCCCTTCTCGATTGATAGGATACCTTTGTATTTCTAAAAGCGCTGAGACGATATTACTAAAGGGTTTGCACTCCAATTCAAACTCTTCAAAATATTGCTGGCCCTCTCCTGGATGACCTCGTAGTACCTTTAAAATGTAGGTTTGACTCATGGCATCCTTATACTGGTGAGTGAATGTTCTCTATGGCTAACCCTTCAAAATGGGGAATTTTTTTCTCAATTTTTGAATAGTCACGTGCAGTCGGACGAAGATACTGCGTATTGACAGGCAGATACGAAATCTTGGGCTCATCCTCTGCAAACATCGCAATCGTTGTTTTCAAAAATTCAGAATCGTTGCGTGTTGCAAACTGTGCTTTAAAATGACAGCCGCGAGACTCATTGCGAAGAAGCGCCCCTTTCGTAATTACAAGAGCCACCTCTAGCATTGCTTCAAACTGGCTTGCAAAAAGATAGGTTTGGTTTGCAAAACGAGTGGTATCGGCAAGCGAGATATTTTTTTGACGTACCCTGAGTTCCTTAATTTTATCGATTGTCTTTATAAGATCATCGTTATCTCGAATGACGGTAACATGTTTGACCATCCATTCTGCAAGTTCGTCATGCAAAAGATGAATATTTTCAGGGCCCTTTCTTTGTAAAAGCTCTTGTCTTCTCTCCTCTTCTTGTTGAATTGCTCGTTGAAAGATTTGAGGAGATGGTTCGCCTTTTACTGTCTCAAGATAGCGCGGCATTTCGTTTGCAGAGGTAAGGCCTCCAAAGATACAAGAGAGTAATGAATTGGCTCCGAGCCGATTAGCGCCGTGATATTGAAAGTCCGCCTCTCCGATTACAAAGCAGCCTCTTATATTCGTCATCTGACGAAAACGTTCGAGGCGATCAGGTGCATCAGCTGCAGGAAAGTCCACCCACGCGCCTCCCATGGTATAGTGCACAGCCGGGAAGATGCGCATAGGGACTTTCTTGGGATCATCTCCTGTGAATTTTTCATAAAGCTCAAGGATAGATGCCATACGCTTTAATTTTTCAACTGGAAGATGAGAGACATCGAGGTAGACCTGACTACCCTCATTGACGCCAAGACCGAGAGCACAGATACGTAAAATTTCACGAGCTGCAATATCTCGAGGGACCAAATTACCATAAATAGGATAGAGCTCTTCCAGAAAATACCAAGGCTCTCCCGTCTTGCCGCATGGAATTTCAACCCCTTCTGTATTTGTAATCTTCTTTGACGAATCTCCAACTACCCATACTCTACCACCTTCGCCTCTAGCAGACTCAGAAATAAGGCGCAGCTTATCTTCTCCAGGTATGGCTGTTGGATGAATCTGAATAAATTCCCCATTTGCATACCACACTCCTTGCATAAAAAGGCGTCCCAATGCAGTTCCCGTACAAGAGGTAGAGTTGGTCGATTTTCTGAAAATTACTCCAAGACCACCTGTTGCGATAACCACAGCATCGGCTTGCAGTACTTCAATTTTTAAATTAAAAATATCCATCATCACGATGCCGCGTGCAACGCCGTTTTCATCCATACAAAGGCGTAAAAAATCGTGATTTTCAAATTTTTGAATCAAGCCTTTCACTTCATAGCGGCGAACCTGCTCATCCAAAGTATAAAGAAGCTGCTGGCCGGTTGAAGTACCACAAAATACAGTACGATGATACAGCGTTCCGCCAAAGCGCCGTACATCCACATTTCCTTCTGGAGTTCTATTAAAAGGGCACCCTAACCTCTCCATCATATGAATAATATGAGGGGCGGCAAGACACATCTCAACAACCGGCGGCTGATCTGCAAGAAAATCGCCCCCTTTAATTGTCTCATAGGCATGAATGAGAGGAGAGTCTCCCTCACCTTTAGGATCAAAGGCTGCGTTAATGCCACCTTGTGCACATACTGAGTGAGAGCGTTTCACTTTTGTAATAGAGACAATCTTTACATGAATACCCTGCTCTGCAAGCTTCATTGCACAAGAGAGCCCTGCAAGGCCGCCACCTACAACTATAACTGTTTTTTCTTTCATATAATTAGTTGGTTAAATTCACCCAGTATGTTCCCCAAATGGCAGCAAATCCTAAAAACAAAATCAGTGCCATCACGGCATTTGAAATATGACGTGTTATGATACGAGATCGTTCTGTCAGAGAAATACCCCAGGTAATTGCGAAAGTCCAGATTCCATTCATCGCATGAAAACAAGCAGCTGATACAAAGAAACTATAGAGAACACAGATCCAGACTGATTTAAAGGCATCACGGACACTGAGTAAAACTGCAGTGCCAAAATTATCAGTCACAGCCATCTCTTCTGCTCCCTTTGACTCGAGTGTACAGCCAAGCCTCAAACAAACTGCTTGAAGACCAGGATCCGGAGTGACTGTCACTCTGTATTCAGTCAAGTTGTCTCTCTTAGTAACTTCGGGATAGTGAATGAAGCGCATGTAGGTGACATGCAAAAAAAGTCCTACAACAAGGATAAGCGCTGTAATTCGCTGCCATGTATAGGCCTGATTGCGAGGGAAGCTAGGTAGAGCAGGAGCCCTACCATCTGTCTTCATAGAATTTGGCTGTGCGGTCAAGAGCGACTGCATGCCAAGCAGCCCATGCACAAGAAAGGGAACTCCTAACAAAGTAAGTTCAATGACTGGAAGATACGGGAGCGATTTAATCCAGTTGACTGACTGCACAAACCCTAGTCCATCATCACCAATAAAAAGGGCAGCTTGTGAATTTGTGAGAAGATGTTCAAATAAAAAGAGAACGAGAAAAAATCCTGTGAGCGACTGCAATCGCTTCTGTAGAAATGATCGAGGTAAAGGTGGAGACGATGCCCCTATTTCATATGAGTCTTTCATGCTGTTTCATATACAGCAATCTCCATTTAATACAAAGAATCAGCAAAAACATCTTTTATTTTTTAACGCAAAGGAGCAAGTGAGGCGCAAAGACGCAAAGAAGAGCGAAAAATTTTATAAGAAAAACAGATAAAGGGTTCTAATTTATTAATTTTCAGGCATTTGTAAAACAGTACTTAAGTCATTCTTTGCGCCTTTGCGCCTCACTTGCTCCTTTGCGTTAAAAAATAAAGAAACAACACCCTTTCAGGGATAGAAGAAGGTGAGATGACCAGGGAGATAATGCAGTGGAAGCTTTACTGCTGTATCGAGCATTTGTACTGCGGCATAGATCTCTTGCTGCAGCTCTTCTCTTTTTATTTTTTCTACTGCACTTTGCTTTTTAACTTCCGGAATTTCTTCGATTTTTTGAAAAATACCTTGAATCACAGTCTCAAACGCTTCCTTACTCTCTTCAGCAAGTTCAAGTCGTTCGATGTTACCTTTTAAAGCATGGCACTCTGCAATTTTTGGTTTCCAAAAAGAAGAGATACCTTTTCTTTTCTCCTGCTGTTCCTCTTCAAGAAGCGCGACAAAATGCTGTAGCTTACAAACGATCAGAGTGCACTGCGCGGAATAGTTTCTTGTACAGGAGGCTAGAAATAGTTGAGTTTCAAAAAGTACATGACACAAAGAACGCACTCTCTTCAGTAACTGCTGACTTGACTTGCCTTCACTCTGTTCATCCTGTTTTTCTAACCAAGCTCTACTTTTTTTGATAAGGCTCTCTTGTATACTCTTAAAAAGTTGCCCTTCTTTTAAAGTTGTAACTCCAATCAGATTCTCTAAAGCAGAGGAGAGCTGCTCTCTTGCTTTTGTCAAAGCGAGAAAAAGCGCTTTACTGAGTTTTTTCTCTTCAATATCGAGCAGCGCTCGCATATCAAGAAACCCAATATCTAAAAGAAGCTCCTGCTCAATAATTAAAGCTACCTTTATCATTTTTCTTGTATAGGTGCTCCATGCGCTCACTGCAGAATTTTTTTCTTGCTTTCCTTCTTCTAGATAATGCTCTCCTTCAAAAGCCTCTAAAATACCGTCGACACGCTCTTCATCAAACACTTTGCTATACTGCAGACTTTTTGCAAATGCTTTCGTAGCTCTAATTGTATGATCGAGCTCTTGTGACTCATGGAGCATTTTTCGACGCACTCTCTGATCACCAATATGCATAAAGAAGGAGAGGGGCGCTGAAAAATGGTACTCTTTTTCAAGAGCCTTCATGAGCACGCGTATCTGAGCCATCTTCTCACTATCTTTCAGAACTTTTTCTTGCAATCGCTGTTTGGTTCTTTCGACAAGATTAGGACGGATTCCTGTCGTCTCCTTCACTACTTCTTCAAGATCATCAACTGTTTTTAAGAATTCTTTAGCTATTTTTTCAGCAGTGGGTTCTAAAAGAGCTACAGCTTGCGTAAACTTATTTTGAGCCTCTTTTTGAAGCTTTTCCAGCCGTACCCATAGCATCAAAAATACTTGGTTTACATTTTCTAATTGATACGCTGCTTGAAAAAGAGGGAAGGGATTTTCTAATTGGTGTAAAAACTGCTTCATCTGTAGATCAAGGTCACAAATCTCCTCATACAACAAACCTTTCTCAATCACTGCAATTTCTAGTAAATGGCTGACTTCATGCATATCATTCAGGATTCGATAGAGCGCCTCACGAAGCTCTCGTAGACGAGTAGCCCTGAATGCAAGCTCTCGACGTAGTAAAAGGAGATCATGCTCATACGCCAGATCAAAAATGGAATTTCTATATGCATCCAACGAAATACTTTTATCAAAGAGCTTTTCCTGCAATCCCTGAAGCTTATGACACAACATTTTTCGAACATTCAAAAATTGCTCCTGCAGATCAGGAAACAGACTACTGTTACTAAAAATCTCAAAGAGCCTCCTCTTCAATGTATGGATGATCTCCTGTCCTTCTTGCTCTCGCATTCTCTCTTGATCTTCCAGTTGCTGAAAAAATTGTAAAAGATCTTTTTTACACTGAAGGTATTCATCATAGGCTGCATCGAGTAGAGAAGATCCGGCGTCACTTGCTAGAGACATAGCTTTCTGCTTTTCAACACCAAGCGCTGCAACTCTTTGTATAAAAGCCTGAGCTGCTTCTTTTTGCTCGTGATCCTTTGGAAATTGGGTCAATTTTTGTAGTGCTTCTTTTTGAAATCGAGCCATTTCTTCGCGCTTTTGCTGTCTCAGACGTGCAATTGCTACAAGGGCTGCCACCTCTTCTAGTTGCTGTGCAAAAAAAATTCTTAGTTGTTGAAGAACTTGCTTGCGAACATCTTCATTTACTATATGACCAAAAGGAATAGTCCCTTGATAGCGCGACTGCATGACCTCTTCTGCTTTTTTTGCAAGGTCCCAGTTGGCAAAGAGTTGATTGTTATACAAAAGTGTTTTTCTTGTGACCAAAAGACTCTCTTCTCGAATAGCTTTATCCAGAAGCTGGAGCTCTCTTTTTTGCTGATCGAGTGTGTTAAGCAGTTGCTGCAACGAGTTTGCACCCTTCTGATTTTCCTCTCTGATTTTCGTAAGAAAAGCATATATAAATTCTTGCTTTAATACTGGATAGAGATCTTGAAACTGCTCCTGAAATGCGACGAGGTGCTTTTCTATGTCCCTATTTTGAAGAGAAGTTTCTACACTCTCATTCTTTACCACGCCATTTTGCGATTCTTTCTCAATTTTAAAAGTGGAAAACTTTTTAACACGCGCTCTAAAAAAGTTTTGAACTTTTTTATAAAAGCTATCGAGACTCATAGGGATCCCGGTGATCGTTTGGATAAAAAGGCTCAATATGCACAACAACCTCTCGTACCTGCGGCCACTCTTTTTGAATGCTTATTCGCACAAGCTGACTGAGTGCATGAGCTTTTTCCACAGAGAGTGTAGGATCTACTTC
>JAQGPK010000103.1 GCA_028293095.1 Chlamydiia bacterium
CCCCTATACTTCTTTGAAAGATATGAACGGTAAAGAATTGGGATTTGAAAGGGGCTATATATGGGCACTACAGATAAAAGATAGTACAAGTAGTATTTTTAGGCCTTACGATGACGTAACCTCGGCAATAGATGATCTTATTGCATCTCACCTTGATGGGGTTATCGTTGATGCACTTGTCGGTTACCGCCTTGCAAGTGGTCTATATAGAGGATCTTTACGAGCAGCAGGCCCACCTATTATACCGCTAGGTATTCGCCTCATTGTGAAGAAAGGAAAAAATGAAGAGCTTGTTACCTTGTTCAATCAAGGATTAGCGGAACTCAAAAAATCTGGCCTGTATGAGAAAGTTCTGCGCTATTGGGGCCTTTTTGATGTCGAGAATCCGAAATCTGCTCTCAGCGAAAGTCCCACTACGTTTTAACTCATCTTAGGTCGTGGATTCACGATAGACCTTTCGTACCTTTGTAAGGAGTGCTGGATCTGGTGGACAGGGAGAAAGATCCCAAATCTTGGTACAGTACTCTTGTATTGCGCGATCTGTTGAAAAATTGTACATCCCTGCGATATTATGGATGGCATATTCCGCCCACTTGTGAGGCTCAGTGTAAAGGGCTTCAACGCGTTGTTGCGTCGCGTAATAGCTATCGAAGTCTTTGAGGATAAAATACTTATCGGGCATCGATCCCCAACTACTTTCAAGCAACGCATAATATAAAGAGCTTAAGGACTGATGCTCGACATCATAGGTTGTCAGGGAGCGATCTCGAAGAGAATCGACAGCACGTTTCAATTTAGGATTACTGCTATAGACATCCCAAGCACGATAGGAATTTTTAACTTTCATTGTCGCAATTTCTTCTGCGGAGCAGCCAAAACGAAATGGCCACCATTCATCGGTCACAGCTTTACGCATTTCAATATTGGCGCCATCTTCAGTACCGATCGTTAACGCGCCATTCATAGAAAACTTCATGTTACCAGTTCCTGAGGCTTCCATCCCAGCTGTTGAAATCTGCTCTGAGAGATCAGCTGCAGGTATTATGAGCTCTGCTCGCGAAACAAAATAGTTTTCAATATACACAACGTTCAGAAATTTATTAGCAATCGGGTCATTATTGACTTTTTTGGCGATACAAGAAATGAGGCGAATGATTGTTTTTGCAATTTCATAGCTGGCCGCAGCCTTTCCTGAGAAAATAGCGACCCGTTTGATGCGAGGGGCATCAGGGTTTTCAAGAATTTCGTGGTAGAGAACAATCAGATAGAGCGCATAGAGGAGCTGCCTTTTATATTCATGGACTCGTTTTACCTGACAATCAAAGAGCGCCGAGCTATCTAAGGTGAGATTTGAGGGGAGCTGTTTTCCAGTGGCATCGCGAGGGCGGCCTTCCGTCTGAAGAAAATCGAGAAGAGTTTGTTTATTTTGCCTTTTAATTTCTAAAAATTCTTTTTGACTTGCCTCGTCTGCTGCGAATGTGGCAAGTTTTGCAATTTGACTAAAGTCTGTGACCCATCCCTTACCAATACGTGCTGTAATGAAGTCTGCAAGCGTAGGGTTACAGTTCAAGAGCCAGCGTCTGTGCGTTACACCATTGGTCACGTTGACAAATTTATCTGGAAAAAGCTCGTAAAACTCTCTAAAGGCCTGTTTTTTTAAAATTTCTGTATGGAGCTCTGCGACCCCATTAACTTTATGAGAGCCAATGATGGCAAGGTTTGCCATGCGTACCTGACCATTTTCAAGAATAGAGAGATGGCGCACGCGCTCTTCATCACGAGGATAGCGAGTACGGACAACGTTGCAAAAATCGTAGTTGATGCGTTCGATGATTTTGTATTGGCGAGGCAGAAGATAGCGGAAGAGGGTTTGATCCCACTGTTCAAGGGCCTCTGTCATGATGGTATGGTTGGTATAGCTCACGCAGCCTTGGGTAATTTCCCAAGCTTGTTTCCAGGAAACATTGTAGGTTTTTGTAAGGATACGCATGAGCTCTGCAATGAGGACAGATGGATGCGTATCATTAATTTGAATGCGGACTTTATCGCCAAATTCGTTGATATTTTCATGCTTTGAAAAGTAGTGGCGAAAGATATCTTGTAAAGATGCGGATGCTAAAAGGAATTCTTGCTTTAAGCGAATGCGCTTGCCCGTTTCATGCACATCGCTTGGATAGAGCACATCGGTAAGCGTTGTATTTTCAGCTGCTTGATCAAGACGGCCTGCATTGTAGCGCTGTAAGAGGAAGTTACGTGGTGACTCTTTAGTACTCCAAAGGCGCAAAGTAACGACGCTAAAGTCACTGGTTTCATTGTAGCCGAGGATAGGGATATCATAGGGCATCGCCCAGACCTCTTCGTGATCAATGAGGTTAAAGGCCTCTTCAGACGTTTGATCTACAATTTTTACAGGTGTTCCGCAGAATTTCACAGAGAGTGTTCGTAAATCGCGCCTAAACTCCCAAGGGTTTTCTGTACGCAGCCAGAGGTCTGGCTTTTCAATCTGGACGCCATCCCAGATTTGCTGTTCAAAAAGGCCATATTGATAGCGCAGTCCATAGCCACGAGCTGGCATTTCAAGCGTTGCGAGGGAGTCAAGGAAACAGGAGGCGAGTCTTCCGAGGCCGCCGTTACCAAGATTAGGCTCATACTCGTGTGAAATGAGCTCTTGTAGAGAGCGATTTGTTTTTTTTAAGACGCGTTGGATGACTTCTTGATTTTTCAGATTGACGATATTGTTTGTTAGAAAACGGCCTGGTAGATACTCCATCGAAAGGTAGTAGAGCGAGCGAACGTTTTTATCCATCCAGGTCTCGGCAGTTGCCTGCCAGTTAATCATGATGCCTTCTCTAATTGCATAGCAGAAAGCGCGGTAGAACTCGTCAGCATCTGCCTCTTCTATGACACGACCGAACATGGTGATGAGGTAGTATTTTATTTTCTGCACGAGAATTTCTGCTTGTGCATCTAATGACTGTGCATCTAAGATTCCCATGGAGGTTGTCCTTTTGACTCGCTACTTAGTAATTGAAACTTAGTGCCTATATATACTAAACATAATTTTATTACAGAAAAAAGGTAACGATGCAAAAACGGTCATGGATAGGGGTTTTCTTTCGCAGTACTGCAATTCTTTTTATTCTTGTATTTTTAGCACTTCTCTACTGGTCTTCTGTTTTACAAGAAGAGCGGCTACGGAGCATTGAGAGCTCATTACAGGATATACGGCAGACTATTTCTCAGCCGCACGTGCAAGGAAGTGACGTCTCACCACAAAAGAAGCCAATTACTTTGCGCCCTCTTATGGATCCCTCTTTACCAAATCTTCTTGTAGAGGACCCCTATTTTACAAAGACTCTTCCTGAGATCCTAGGAAAAAATTTTACAGTGAAAGGAACGCTGAGACGCGCGACTATAGGACAGGCAAATGACCTTCATCCCTTCAGTATGTGGGCAAATGTTGTGGAATATCTGAGCTATTGTCAAGGATTTACAGCGAGTGTGCAGTTTGGAAGATTTGATGTACTTGTCCAAGATATGGCCATCAAAATCGAAGAGCGAGCCGTACAAGAGCCGGAGGTTGCCTCCTTTTGGGTGCATTTAAGAGAAGGCATGATGTGGGAGCCCTTAAATCCTCAACACTTTGCGAGCGAAGTGCAACTCTCGCCTCATTTTTTAAAGCGCCATCCAGTGACTGCTCATGATTTTAAATTCTATTTTCAAGCTTTTAAAAATCCTCATGTGGATGTAGCTGCAGCTGCAACCATGAGACAACTCTTTACTGATATGGATCGAATCGAGGTAATCGATGATCTGACGTTCGTTGTCTATTATAAAAAAACGATGATAACTGACTCAAAAGGCGCCTCTAGCTATAAACTCCCCTATGCTGCAATACGCCAGATCGCATCACTGACTCCCTTAGCTTCTTTTGTCTATAAGTATCAAGCCAATGGGTCAAAAATTTCAGAAAATGATACCGATAAGGACTTTTACGCTAAGAGCTCATATTGGGCGCAATACTTTCATAATCATTTTGCCAGACGTGTCATTGTCTCTTGTGGCCCATGGATTTTTGATGGGGTCTCTGATACGCAGATTCGATTTAAGCGCAATCCCAACTACTTTCTTCCTACCTTTGCTCTCTTTGAGAATATGGAGATCTATTTTTTAGAAAATCCCGATTCCATTTGGCGCGATTTTATGGCGCAAAAAATAGACTGTTGCGAAATCCCTCCACAGCATCTTGTAGATTTGGAGCACTTTTTAGAGTCACCTTTTTATAAAGAAGAAAAGGCTAAAGGGCATGAAGTGAAGAGCTTGGATTATCTGATGAGGATGTTTTCATTCGTTGGCTGGAATATAAAAAGACCGCTTTTTAGTAATAAAAAGGTGCGTCAAGCGCTTGCCATGGCAATTGATGGGAAACGGATCATCCAGCAAAATTTAAATGGGAAAGGGGTTCAAATCACAGGTCCATTTTTCTGCTTATCGCCTTCCTATGACTCTACTATTGCACCTTGGTCCTATGATCCTGATGAAGCAGCTCGCTTGCTTGCAGAAGAGGGATGGGTTGATTCAGATGGTGATGGAGTGATTGATAAACTTATTGACGGTAGCCGAGTGCCATTTCGCTTTACCTTAACCTACTACGTCAAGAATCCTGCGACAAAAGCTAATGTGGAGCTCATTGCGAATCAATTAAAGAGTATTGGAGTGGATTGTATCCCGCATGGAGTAGATCTTGCCGATTTATCTGCAGCGCTTGATGATAAAAATTTTGATGCTCATTTCCTTGCTTGGGAAAGTGGCCTGCCTCCAGAAGATCCTGAGCAGATTTGGCACTCGAGAGGGGCGAATATAAAGGCCTCTTCAAATACAATTGGTTTTGCAAATGCGGAGGCGGATCACCTCATCTCTCTTTTAAAATTCGAACAGGATGAAAAAGAGCGTACGATGCTCTATCATCGCTTCCATGCACTCATTCATGAAGAGGCGCCTTATCTCTTTTTGTATACGACTAAAATGACGCTCGTCTATTGGAGTGATCTTAAAAATATTTTTATTCCAAAAGATCGACAGGATTTAATACCAGGTGCAACTCTGGATGAGCCTTCGGTGGTACATGGCTGGAAAGAATGAGATATAGATACATCCTCAAAAGACTTCTACTATTGCCTATCACTCTCTTTTTGATCATTCTGGTTAATTTTGTGATTATCAATTTAGCGCCTGGTGAGCCTGTTTTTGTAACAGAGGTAGGAAAGGGGGGCGAGGCATCACGTAAAGAGGGACAAGGAGCCTCTCGCCATGATGAGAGGTATTTACAGTTTCGAGAATTTTTTGGCCTGACCCTTCCAATTTTATGGAATAGCTGGCCTTGGACAACTTCTGATAAAGTACTAGAAGATCTGACTATGCTGCAGTCAAGGAGAAATGCTGCAACAGGGGATGAGCTATCGGCCTCTGCCTATTCAGCGTTACAAATAGAGACAGGAGATCGCGCCCGTTTTGTTTTGCCTATTCTTCTGCAGATCATGGAAGAGAAGGCGCAAAATATAGAGATTCGTAAAGAGGCCTTGTATCAATTTTTGCGGGGAGCTACTCGGTTTGCACATATTGGAGCAAGGCTTTCCGAACAAGAGCGCCAAGAGAATGAACAAATAAGTGTTAATAACTTGTATTTGGATGATTTCCGCATCCATCCTTTAAGAACGAAAGAAGAGCTGAATAGAGAGGTCAGTGAGCTTCAAAAGTGGTATGGAATTCATCAGGAAGAGCTGCAAGGAAATCCTACAAGAGAGCAAAAAATTGTCCTCTTCTTTTTTGAAACCAGGTTTTCTAAATATCTAGGACGTGTTTTTCGGCTTGATTTTGGAGTATTGCGATCAGACACTAATCGATCGGTGATAAGTGAGGTAATTTCAAGATTGAAGTATTCATTAACCTTATCTTTACTCCCAATGCTCGCGACATTTTTTCTCTGTCAGATTTTTGGGCTTTGTATGGCAATCTGGAAAGATTCGACTTTTGATAGATCTCTGAATCTTTTTTTCCTTCTCTTGTATGCGACCCCCGTCTTCGTGATTGGTCCATTTTTGATAGAAACGATTGCGTTGCATCACAACTACCCTTTTACATCGATTCCCTTTCCAATCAGAGGCTTTTCGAGCTCAGAGGCAATCTATAGCAATTTAACAACCATTGAAAGAATTTTTGATATTGCACGGCATATCACTTTACCGCTTCTTACTATTTTGTATGGCAGTCTTGCTGTACAGTCACGTCTTTCAAGAGCTATTTTTATTGATACCTTGAATTATGATTTTGTGCGCACAGCACGAGCAAAGGGAGTTGGTCCCTTAGTTCTTTACCTGATTCATGTTGGAAAAAATGCTGCAATTCCTATTGTTACATCAGTTGCAGGTTCATTAGGCGCGATTTTAGGTGGTTCTGTAATTGTAGAAACTATTTTTGAGATCCATGGTTTTGGAAAGTTCTTTTATGATGCGATTCTTAACCGTGATTATAATGTGATGATGTTTTCATCACTTGTGGGCTCATT
This sequence comes from Chlamydiia bacterium, assembly GCA_028293095.1. GTDB lineage: Bacteria > Chlamydiota > Chlamydiia > Chlamydiales > FEN-1388 > JAHFTM01. The sequence goes on from JAQGPK010000103.1 coordinate 6,566, forward strand.
TTTAGGACTTGTTGGATATCTTGTAGCGGATATTACCTATATGTGGCTTGATCCTCGAGTGGATCTGGAGGCAAAACGAGCATGAACTTTTTGGAAGATACTAAAAGACGCTTCTGGAGACAAAAGGCAGCACTCGTTGGAAGTTATACCCTGCTGATTTTCTTTTTGATCGCCTTGTATGCTCCCTTTCTGGCATCTAGTAAACCCATTGCGCTCTATTATAATGGAGAGTGGTATTTTCCTCTTTTTCGTTATTACTTTTCTTCTATAGTATTTTCAAAGGGAATTGATCTCTTCTTTAATATCCTAGGAGCTCTCTTTCCTCTCTTTCTACTAACCCTTAAATTATCAAAATGGCCTCGCTGGCGAGTGAGCCTTATGATGCTCACACTCGTCACAACATTTTTTTGTATTTTTTCTTTTTTCATTACCATCGATCCTGCAAATGATAAAAAACTGACAATGCAAAAGCAAATAGCGACAAAAGAGCTTGTAGCTGCAGAAAAAGAAGGAGCTACATCTTCCTTACCACAGCTCTCTTTTGAACTGCACTACATGAATGATTATGCCAAAGTAAATTTAGTACTAGATGCCTATGAGATGAAAGAGCAGCATACAAGGCTTTTAAAGGCCCTCTCGCAGGATACAAGTACCGTTTCTCCCTATACTCTCTACTCTATGTCTAAGCAGAATAAGAAAGAGCGAATAGAGCATCTTCAAAAAGAGTTACAGCGGCTACCAGCACAAGATACAAAAACTCAAAAAGTAAAAAACACACTTACCTATATTCAAGATAAAGATCACTGGATTCAAAAGCAGATGGGAAAGATTACCTTTATTTGTATGCCATTCATTCGGCCTCTTCATTGGCAAGATGATGCAGG
>JAQGPK010000112.1 GCA_028293095.1 Chlamydiia bacterium
ATCACTGATTCGATCCCTTGCGAAACAGCCGGCACTTGCACATACAGAATAACAAGCGTTGCCCAAAGAAGCTGAAAGAAGAGTTTCTTTCTCGCAGACAGCCCTTGAGCATTTTTATAACGGAGCTTTAAATAATCATCATATCCACCAATACAGCCTAAGAAAAGTGCTGTGAAAAACAAAATCCAGGTAAAGGGGCTTGTCAGATCCATCCATAGAAGAAGCGAAGTAAGGACTGAAAAAATGATCAGGATACCGCCCATAGTAGGGGTATTTTTTTTGCTTTTATGCAGCTCCCCTAGTAAAAACCCAGAATCATCACGAATAGGTTGGCCTATTTTTAGCTCATACAATTTCTTAATAAAACTACTGCCAAAAATAAGCGTAAAAGCAAGAGCTGTGGCGGCGGCAAGCATCACTCGTGTTGATGTATAGGTAAAGGCTGCTGGAATATGAAAACCGGCAATTTTTCTTAGATATTCTATAAGCAGAATAATCATTATTATCTCAAATTAAAAATTTTCAACCACTCTTTCTAGCTGGAGAGAACGCGCACCTTTTACAAGCACTACATCTCCCGGCACTACCATCTTTTGAAGCTGTTCCAGTAATTCGTTAAAATCTAAAAACCAATATACTGGTAAGCAGGCTTCTTTCCATGTATCTACAAGAGGTTGGCAGTTCTCTCCAAGACAAAAAAGCATATCGGCTGTATTTATTGCATATTTTCCTACATTTTTATGACATTCGTCCGAAAATTTGCCCAATTCCCGCATGTGGCCAAGCACTGCTATTTTGCGTCCTTGCGTACTCTTTTTCGACAAAGCTTCAAGCGCTCCTTTCATAGACTCTTCTGCTGCGTTATAGGTATCGTTAATAAAGAGTACGCCCTTTTTTTCAATTTCTTGAAGACGTTTTTCAGGGAGCATGAGTGTTGGGAGAGCAGTTGCAATTTCTGAAGTACTCATACCTAGCTGTCTTGCTGTCGTGATTGCCGCAAAAAGATTCTGGTAGACATGTGAGGCAGGAAAATAGATATAAGGTAACTTAATTTTTTGGCCATTTTCAAAAAATTCAAGTCCTTCTTCAGAAACCGTAAAGTCCGTTCCTGAATAGGTGATGGTCTCACAATGAGCTTCATGTATGAGGATATCGGCACATGCAGCTCCCCGGTTAATGATGGCATACTGTGTCGAAGGATGTGAGAAAATTTCCGCTTTTGCATATGCAATTTCCGCAAGTGTTTCAAAATTTTCTGCATGCACAAGGGCAATATTCGTTACGATAGAAAGATAAGGTGGCGCGATCTCAACAAGAGTTTTAATCTGTCCTGGATGACTCATCCCCATTTCGAGAATAATATATTCCTCATCCCCTTTCGTCTCGTTTAAAATCGCAAGAGAGAGACCAATTTGGGAATTTTTACTCCCACTTGTTGTACTTACACGATATTTTTTCTGCAACAGTTGATAGAGAAACCCCTTGGTAGTAGTTTTGCCGAGTGATCCTGTAATTGCAATTACTTTACCAGATGAGAGCGCTAACCACTTTTTAGCAGCAGTTTGAAGAGTTTTTAAGGTATCGTCTACATAAAAAAGGCGCATGCCATAATTTTTACCCTCGGCATCAAATCCCTTTTCTATAACTGCAGCAACAGCTCCATTTAATGCCGCTTGCTCTAAAAATAGATGCCCATCAGTTCTAGCACCTCGTAGAGCAAAAAAAAGCGCACCTGGAATCACATCACGGCTATCCACAGCAATTGCAGAAAGCGGCTGAGAAAAATCTGACGAAGAAATATCTTCAGAAAACCAGGACCCAAACTGTTGCCATGAAAATCCTACCATAAGTATCATCCCTCTCTATTTGCCAAACATTTTTACATACAAGAGCATTGAAATCGATTGAAATCAACTTGCAAACTGTGGTAAATTTAATGAGCTTATTTAAGGTGGCATCGCCAAGTGGTAAGGCAGAAGCCTGCAAAGCTTCCATCCCCAGTTCGAATCTGGGTGCCACCTTCGTTTTTTCTTACAATCACGCAACTACGTAGTATCCCGTGCTCTATATTGTCTCCACTCCCATAGGTAACCTACAAGACATCACTCTCCGTGCATTAGAGACTTTGAAAGAGTGTGACTATATTCTTGCTGAAGACACAAGACTGAGTAGTAAACTTGTACAGCACTACTCAATCGAAAAAAAACTTATAAGCTTTCATGAATTCAATGAAGCATCACGTGAAGATTCTATTATCAGGGACCTTGCAGCTGGCAAAAAAATAGCCCTTATCTCGGACGCAGGCACGCCTGGTATTGCAGATCCTGGTGAGCGACTTATTAAACGGTGCATTCAAGAAGATATTGCGCTTACAACTATACCAGGGCCTTGTGCTGTCATAGCAGCTCTTGTCAGTTCGGGCTTTGATACTATCCCCTTCCAGTTTCTTGGCTTTCTTCCTCGAAAAAAGGGAGAGCTCATTCTCTTATTAAAAACTCTCTTAGAATATAACGGGGTATCTGTTTGTTATGAATCTGGAGAGCGTATTACTAAAACTGTTGAAGAGATCATGCAACTTGATAGCATGCGACCGATTGCCATCGCCAGAGAGCTTACAAAAAAATTTGAAAGCCTCTATCGAGGTACAGCTCAAGATGTATACAAAATTCTTTCTGAAATGGATGTAAAGGGTGAAATTGTTCTTCTTATCGATAAAAAAGAAGTGAGTGCGACACCCACCTCAACTCTTAGCAACTCTCAAATACAAGAGCGCGTAGAAGCCTACCAATCTGCCCATGAGGTCTCTTTAAAAGAAGCCATTCAAGAGGTCGCTAAAGAGCTCAGTCT
>JAQGPK010000125.1 GCA_028293095.1 Chlamydiia bacterium
GGGAATCGATGCTGCCTTTGAACGCTGCAAAAAAATGCATGATGAGCTAAAAAATAAAGTCGAAGATGCCTTTGAAAAGGCAAAAATTAACCCGCGTCTCTTTCAAGAATATGTCTCTACACCAACCAATTTTGCACAGGCTGACTGGAGTGCAATCCAGAAAACAAGGCAAGAGATTAAAAAAAAATTAGATGATCTGTTACCTAAAAAAACTGAAGAAGAGGAAACACCAGGTGTAGTTTCAAAGGAAAAGCGGAAGAAAACTACTTTTCTCAGTAAAAAGCGCTGGCTCTCTATGCATTAAGCGATTATATATTAAACCTATAATTATAGGTAATCGATGAGCCATATCAAAGTAAAGCGCGGTCTTGATATTCCCATGGAAGGTGCTCCTGAAAGCGGCCTACAATCAAAGCGCCATGTACAGCCGCTTGACATTCCAAAAGTTATAGGCTTTACTTTTAGCAGTTTTAGAGATGTAAAATTTCGAGTATTTGTAAAACCTGGGGATACTGTTTTAATTGGGCAGCCACTTGCAGAAGATAAGGATGTCGCTCATCGCATGTTTGTCTCTCCCGCTGCAGGAGTTGTCAAAGAGGTTCGACGCGGAGAAAAAAGAGTTCTCGAGGCAATTACAATTGAGGTTGCTTCAACTGAAGAGTATGTAGAGAGAGATCCTCTTGATATTCAGAAAATCAGCCGAGAGAATCTGATACAGGAACTTCTTCAAGGAGGTCTTTTTGCATCCATATATAGCCGCCCTTTTAATCGACTAGCAAATCCTCAACATCCGCCTCGTTCAATCTTTGTCAAAGCCGTTGAATCGGCCCCTTTTGTACCTCCTGCTGAAATGCAAGTCGAAGGAAGAGAGCAAGAGTTTGAAACGGGACTTTTGGCCCTTAAAAAATTAACTCAGGGCCCTGTTCATCTAGTCTTTAGAGCAGAGTCTTCCTGTAAGGCTTTTACAGAGGCAAAAGGGGTTGAAAAGCATACCATTGAAGGACCACACCCAGCTGGGAATGTTTCTCTGCACATTCACGCAATTGACCCCATTTTAAAACTAGATGATATTGTCTGGACTGTCACAACCCTTGATGTGATTTCAATAGGTAGTTTTATTCTTCATGGCAAGATTGCAATCGATCGTGTCATTGCACTTGCAGGAACGGGAGTGCGACAAGAGATGCGCGGGTACTATCGAGCTCGCTTTGGCCATTCTATTGAAGCGCTTGTGCATGGGAAAATGGATCCAAAAGAGCCTCAGCGCATTATATCTGGTAACGTTCTTACAGGTGATACAGCAAAGCTCGATGACTTCTTAGGCGTTTCGCATACAACGTGTACTCTTATTCCTGATACAACATCGAGACAGTTTTTGAGCTTTTTTAGACTTGGAAAAGATAAGTATACAGCAAGCGGAACCTATCTTTCAGGACATATGAATCCAAAGGATCATAAATGGTCCTTCACAACAAGTCAGCATGGTGAAGAGAGATCCTTTATTGACGGCTCTGTCTATGAGCCAGTGATGCCAATGAAAGTACTTACCCTTGAGCTTGTGCGGGCTTGTATGGCAGAAGACTATGAACTTGCCGATCAGTATGGACTTTTGGAAGTTGACCCAGAAGACTTTGCACTACCTGAGTTTGTCTGCCCCTCCAAAATTGAGATGATGAATATTGTGAGAGATGCCCAGAGGCAGTACGCTAAAGACGTGTTGGGGTGATATCTTTATTTTATTTTTTAACGCAAAGAAATACAAAAGACGCAAGCGCAAAGAGTGGTAGATAGCCGACCTGCAGAGAGTGAAATTAATAAATTAGAAAACTACTTTCTCAGACTTACACCTAAAGATAAGTCTCCTTCCTATTTTTTTTCTCTTTTTGCGTCTTTGCGCCTTATTCGTTCCTTTGCGTTAAAAAATCTAGCTGGTCTTCGAATAATACAACGTCCATTTCTTTTCTCGCTCTAAGAGCCTTTCGTAGTTCCTTGGCTTTAAAAAAATTAGCAAAAACCTTTATTTATAAAAGTCCTTTCCTTTTTATACGACTACAGCTCTTCTGCGACTTGCTTGGCTGCATAGGTGAAGATAAAATCAGCACCAGCTCGCTTAATCGCAAGGAGTGACTCGAAAAAAGCTCGTTTTTCATCCAAAATACCTTTTTCAGCTGCTACTTTGATCATGGCATACTCGCCGCTGACCTGATAGGCGCCAAGAGGAAGCATCGTCTGCTGACGCACCTTTGCAAGAATGTCAAGATTTGTAAGTGCTGGTTTGATGAGCAGCATGTCAGCACCTTCCTCTTCATCGAGTGCGCATTCCAAAAGCGCTTCTCGAGAGTTCGCAGGATTCATCTGGTAATTTTTTTTATCGCCAAATTTGGGGGCAGAATCCAGCGCATCGCGAAATGGGCCATAAAATGCAGAGGCATACTTTGCAGCGTAGGAGAGAATTCCGACATCATGAAAGCCTGCTTTATCAAGGGCTTTGCGGATATAGCCGATACGGCCATCCATCATGTCGCTTGGAGAGACAACATCGCAGCCCGCTTCAGCAGCGCGTAGAGCCATTTCGGAGAGAGCTTCAATTGTTGGATCATTAGCAACTCGATGGTTGATAACAATGCCATCGTGTCCATGATCTGTAAATGGATCAAGCGCAATATCTGCCATGACAAGAAGCTCCGGATACTTATTTTTGATCATTTTGATGGCTTGCTGAAGTAAATTCCCCTCCCTTCTCGCCTCCGATCCCAAGCTATCTTTCTTTTCTTCGGGTGTATAGCAGAAAAGATTAATGGCGCGTATTCCAATATCTACATAACCTGTAAGTTCTTTAAGGAGCTCATCAATTGAAAAACGAAAAACACCTGGCATGCTGAGAATGGGGATTTTTTTACAGCTGCCCTCAACGACAAAAAATGGTGCTACAAAATCATTTGGGTGAAGTCTCGTCTCTTGAATAAGAGAGCGTAGGGCATCGCTTTTTCGATTGCGGCGTGGTCTTTTGGTAATCTCTAAAAATCCATCTGTTAACATAGGCCCTCCTTTTCTGTTGCATTCAAGGGTAAAGTGTTGTAGGAATTTTTAAAAGGAAGAGGTTGAGTAATATGGAAGAAATTCAAGGTCAGATTGAACGAGCAAATCAAAAATTTGCAGAGCTTCATAGAGAGATGGCTAAAACGATCGTTGGTCAAAAAAGACTTATTGATCGTCTCTTGATTGCGTTACTTGCTGAAGGCCATGTGCTCTTAGAGGGGGTGCCTGGGATTGCGAAAACTCTTACAGTCAATACGCTTGCCAAAACGTTAGATCTGCAGTGCAAACGAATTCAATTCACCCCCGATCTTTTACCTTCCGATCTGATTGGAACTCCTATCTACAATGCAAAAGAGGGCACTTTCTCGATACAAAAGGGGCCACTCTTTACGAATATTGTGCTGGCAGATGAAATCAACCGAGCTCCCCCCAAGGTTCAATCGGCGCTTTTGGAGGTCATGCAAGAAAAGCAGGTGACAATCGGTGGTGAGACTTTGAAAACAGGGTCCCCCTTTTTGGTACTTGCAACCCAAAATCCTATTGAACACGAGGGAACCTATCCACTTCCTGAGGCGGAAACAGATCGCTTTATGATGAAGGTGTTGCTTGACTATCCTAATCGCGAAGAAGAAAAAGAAATTATTGCACGCTTTGGTCAAAATAAAAAAACTGTGGCCCCCTCTCCAGTAATGACAGGCGATGAGATTATCAAGCTACAAGGGCTTCTTGATAACATCTATTTAGATGATAAGATTGTCCAATATATTATTAATATTATCTTTGCTACGCGCTTTCCGAAAGAGTCGAAAGCTAATATCCATAAATTGCTCGAGTATGGAGCCTCTCCGCGTGCAAGTATTTATCTTGCCAGAACTGCTAAAGCGCACGCTCTTTTAGAGGGAAGATCCTATGTGACTCCTTATGATGTTAAAGAGGTCGCTTTCGATGTTCTTCGCCACAGGCTTATGCTATCGTATGAAGCTGAAGCTGAAGAGGTGACAGCTGATATGATCATCCAACGTATCTTTGAAATTATTCCAGTACCTTAAACGCTATGCATGCAAAAATTAGAAAAATTGAGATTGAGGCAAAACAGCGGGTGCTCGACCTTTTTTCTGGCATGTATCGATCTCGTTTCAAAGGAAATGGCGTTGAGGTTGAAGATCTCAGAGAGTACCAGCCTGGCGATGAGATGCGATCTATTTCATGGACGAGATCTGCTCAAATGGGGCGCCCTTTTGTAAAAACATTTCGTGAAGAGCGGGACTTAAATGTCATTTTATTAGTTGATGTGTCTGCTTCAGAATTATTTGGAAGCCATTTTGAGCTTAAAAGAGAGCGTATAGCAGAGCTTGGTGCTTTGCTTGCCTTTTCTGCCATTTATAATCATGATCAAGTAGGGCTTATTCTCTTTTCTTCTCAAATTGAGAAATACATTCCACCAAAAAGAGGCTCACGACACGGCGTTCGACTGATCCATGAACTTTTAACTTTCGAGCCAAAAGAAAGAGGCACAAATATCGCACAGCCCTTGCGCCTTTTGAATACCGTGTTGCAAAAACGCTGTATCGCCTTTTTTATTTCCGATTTTCTAGCAACTGGATATGACAAAGAATTTCTTTTAGCAGCCAGAAAAAATGACCTCATAGCGCTGCGTATCTTTGACCCTGCGGAAGAGAAGCTTCCATTTCGTGGCCTTCTGAAACTGAGAGACCTAGAGACTGGAGAGTGTTGTCTAGTAGATAGTACAGAGGATACTGATAAAGCATTCTCAGAGCGCCAGCATGCGTTTGTAGCTCAATTTAAAAAGCTTGTTGGAACATCGGGTGGAGAGCTCATAGAGCTCAGCACAAAAGGGGCCTATCTTCCTATTTTGCGAGCTTTTTTTAAAGCACGCAAAAGGCGAGGATAACATGTTGTGGATTCTTTTTTTGATTGCATCACTACTTCCTTCATCTCTTCTTCCTGCTCCCGCTCCAGTTGAGGGGTGGAAAATCTCTGTATCTAAAAATAAAGAAGAGCTTACTCTTCAAGATACTCTACAGGTGACAATCCAGTGCGACTATGTGAGCTCGTATGAGCCGAATCTTTTTGAGTTCCTTCATAGGCAAAAAAGCAGCCGGCAATATGACAATTTTTTGCTTCTCTCCTCTTCCTACAGCCAAGAAAACAGTCATCTTACTATTTTTTTAGAGCTGAAACCTCTTCGTATTGGGGCTCTCTTTTTTGTGCCGGGAATTCTTTCTTTTACTTCAAAAGCATCCCCCCCTCAATCAATCCATTACCTGCTTGTTCCCTCCTTTTCGATCGAATGCCGGCGTCTCTTCTCGGTACAGGTAGCGCCCCCGCTTGTTGTGCGGCCAGAGGAGAGTATTACTATGTCGAAGGAAAATCGAGAGCATGTCTTTGAGAGACAGCTAGCACAGGAAGATAGACGCAATCAAGAGCTGCAAAAGGAACGCTTGGCTGCCTGGACTATCTTTATTTTGATCATGACACTAGCTTTGGGGATACTTCTTACCTTTTGGTGTCTTGCAAAGTCTACTCTCCTTGTACCAAAAAAAGAGAATACTTCGATTCTTCCAAAATGTGATTACAAATCTCAGTTTTTAGCGCTTCAGCAATCGAAAGATCCTTTGCCTGTACGCTTTGAAAAAGTATCTTCACTTTTTAGAGATTTTTTAAGTGAAGTTGAAAAAAAGCCCCTCCAGGGAAAAACGAATCAAGAGTTGTGGCTCATTATTCAAAATAGCGAGAAGCTTACAAATAAAGAAGATTTGAAAAAATTATGTGCCATGTTGGAGATGTTAGAATTTTCACCAAATCCTCCAATGGAGCTCGATTGGCAGGCTCTCTGCTTGGTATTTCCTCGTTTCTAACTCTTATCAAAGCCGATCTTTTTAAAAAGATAGATCATTGTGTTATCAGGGCCATAGGGCTGCAGTTCAAAGAGTTCCTGAAAGCCTAAGTTCTTATAAAAATTGTACGTCTTCAAGTAGTTACTATCATTTTGTTTAGGGCTGAGGGTTTCTACGGTTAAGGAGTGATACTTTTGCATCAAACAGAAGCTTTCGGCATATTTTAAAAGAGCAGTTCCTATTCCTTGATGATGGAACTCTTTCTTAACAGCGAGCCAATAGATGTTAGCCACATTGGGAAAGGGAAAGTCAAGTGTGATCATGCCAGCACATTCGCCTTGTACCACTGCGCTGAATGAGGTGCGCTCTTTTACACCGGCTGCATACTTTTCATTGGCCTCTGGGATCCCAAACCACTCAGGGAGTGTGGAGGAGATTACACGACAAGTCTGTTCGGATAAAACAGGTTCGAGATGCACTATTGATACGTTTTCCAAAGAGTCCTCCATAGCTTAATCTGTTCGATAATTGAATACTCTTTCTAATTAAAAAAAATTATAATTCATATTTAGTTATTTGAGTAGTTGAACTGCTTCTTCATTTATAAAACGGCCAAGAAGCGGTGAGTACTCATAACTTCCCCAGGAAATAAAATCTGTTACAGGGTCCTTGCGAAATCCTTTATAGCCCCAAGGTGATTTAGCTTCGACTGGCTCGATTTTTTTATCTTTTTCGTTCAAGATGATCTCTTCGCCGAAAATTGAATACCAATGGGATTCCAAGCACTTTCTTTGGCTGCTTAAGAGAATCATAGCGATACTGCCCTCTCGGTCAGTGAGGGCAGCAAAAGGCGTGTATTTAATTTCAACGGCGATTGCGCCTATGGCCTTTCCATTTTGAATACTTTTTGGGATTTTAAGGTCTAAAAGAGTACCGGCAGGGTTGATCGAGCCAATTTCTGTATCGCCAATGTAGAGAAAGCGTTTGATTTCATGTTTTACAGAGGGCTGTTTTCTCTGAATCTTTCTTCCCAAGCTATCCCATTTGTAGGTAACAAGGGTAGTATTTGCTTTCCCAACGGCAATGAGCTGATTGAGTGGATTGTAGGTGAGCTCAAACTCTTGAAATTCTTTAATATTCCTTCGGCTATCATATCCTCTTATAAGCTGAGCCTCATCTTGTGATCTTCTTCTGCCTAATGAATCGTAAGAGTAGCTTCTTGTAAAGAATTCTCCTTGTTCTTCGGTAGGATATCCGAGGGTGTCATAATGGAGAGAGCTTGTTTTTCCATTTCTTGATATCTGGATAGCGCGCTTCATCGTATCTCTTTCCAGAACATCTTCGGTATAAAAATCACTAGAGATTTGCGAGATCTCTTTGCCATCTATGTAGGTAGTTTGAATTCTTCCACAAGGATTTATCGCGACCTCTTCGGTTGGATAGCCGTGTGTTGTGAATGCTTTACAGAAGTGAGTGTAATTTTTTGTCTTATCAAGGACCTGTCGGCAAATGTTATGAAGATATACACCTTGATAGGTGTATTCGATAGAGCTTCTGTCAGGTAAAGTAACTTTTCGTACACGTCCTAGTCGGTCATACTCGTAGCTGATCGTATAGGTTCCATAGTCATCTTCAATCGACTCTGTAGCAAGTAGATCTAGATGCGTGTAGGCACGTTTTGTTTTAATGGCCTCTGGCGAGCAAGAGTAAATGATGCGTCCTGCACGATCATATTCAAAATTTAAAAAAGTTTTTTGGGGCTCTTGACCGATTTGCCTTCGCACACGTGCAAGATTAGCTCCGAAGTCATAGTCATAAAAATGGGTTTCTTTTCCATAGGATATGCTTTCAATATCGCCATAACTATTATAGACGTAGTATGTCCTTTGCTCTCCACATACTTTTTCTTTTGATTTTTTTTCAGGGTGATAATTAAATGTTGTGAGGATCTCTTGAGGGCCAGTTTCTGGTTTTGGCAAGATAGTCTCTACGACTTGACGTACATTACCTAATGCATCAAAGAGCTGTTTTTTATCGCGTATCAGCTCTCCAGACTCATCTTTTGTGTAGATTTCAATTTCTCTATCTTGAGCATCATAGACTGTATGCAGAGAGGTATTGTCTGGGTAGATAACTTGCTTTTCAAGATAGTGCTGGCCAGATGTACTCATCTGGCTTTCGTTATAATCAATATCAATAACAAGACTATTGGCTTCTTTCATGCGTTTAGGTCTTGATCCCTGAGTATATTCGTATTCTTCGGTCACGGTATCATAGCTCTTTTTGATACAGTTATGAAAAGAGTCGTAAGAGAAATTGATCCGCTGTACTTTGCTTGTATCTGGCTGTTCTATCCAGGTTGCGCTAATGCGCTCCAGAGGATCATACTCTTTAACCTCAGTAAAATATTCTTGAGTCGTCGTCCAGTATTTCGTTCGATGTAGTCTCGAAGCTGCATCATATTCATAATCAATACGTCGTGTAGCTGGATTGTCAGAAGATGAGTTATTATCGGGCGCACAGAGCTCTTGGATAAGACGCCCTGCATCGTCGTAGCTATAAAAATAATAGGCTCCATTGGCAGTTACTTTCGATTTGAGATGAAAGTGAGAGTATTGAAAATATTCATGGAAAAGATAGTGGTTACTTCCTCGCGCTTGCTTTCCTTTGTAGGTAGGGCGGTTTTTATAGTCATAGTGATAGGTTATTGCAACCCCATTGCGTTCTTGTTTTCGAAGACAGTTACCCTTCTCAGACCATTGGAACAGCTCTTTAGTCCCATCTGGATAGATGATAGAAAGAGGTTTGCCTCGAAGGGAAAAATTGGTTGTTTCAACCCTACCGAGAGGATCTTCTTTTTTTTCAATTGTATCAAAAATGTTATACGTATACTTCCAGTAGGACTCTGTAATCTTGCCTGTAGAGTCTAAAACAGCAGGTTTTACTATTGTCGTCAGCCTCGAAAGGCTATCATAAATGTAATGAGTTGCGCTTCCGTAGCGATTAATCGAGGAGGTTAAATTTCCAAGAGTATCATACTCGAAAATGTTCGCAATAACTCCTTGGCGCGCATACTCTTCTTTCATTGAAATCAGACAGTTTCGGGCATCAAAACTATAAAAAGTTTTCAAGCGTTTGGCCTTTTCTTCTTTAAAAATAAAGTTATCATTTTTATCGTAGGAATATGTAGTCACCTGCTGAAGGGGGTTACTCTCCTGTATACAATTGTTATGAGTGTCATAGACAAATTGAGTTGTTTTGATAAGTGAACCTTGAGAATCGTAGATTTCCTGTTTTGTAATATTGCCTTGGCTATCTTTTGTATTTTTCGTTCGTTTTTTTAGAACATCTGCTTTTAGTTTGATATCATAATATTTTTCATCGATCGTCTCTTCCCCGTTTTCGTTAAGCGGGAAGATTTCTCGAATGGAACGCTCTTCCATTTTGAAGGTGTTATTCTCATCGGCAGTCTTTCCATCGTCAATCACCTCTCTAATAAGATACCCATCATCATTGTAGGAGAAAAACTGCCTTTCTTGAATCACTTGGTTATAGAAGGTCAGCTTTTTTATGACGAGATTGGTATTTGGCTTGTATTCATAAAGAGTTGAGACACCATTTGAAGTAATCTCCTTTTCAAGATTATGAAAGTGGTCATGTGAAAATTGTAAAGGGATGAAATCGTATGGAGTGTCTAGCTTTTGAATTACCTCTTGTTGGATATTGCCCTTGTGATCAAAGCTGTAATCGATAGTTTTTTTTAGCTCATGAGGATCCTTGGCCTCGAAAAATTGCCTTATTGTAGGCTCTTTGGGTATATCTATCCCAGCCCACGTAAGTTTTTCGACGCTGTACAGCTTATTATCTAAATAACGCTCACGCTTTGTAAACAGGTTCTCTTCATGGTGGTAGACTATTTTACCATCGATTGCATCGATGACTTGAGTTGTGTCTGGGGTATAGGAAAAGTTAAAAAGGGGCTCTTGACTACCACCATTTAAGAGAGAGGATACTTGTCCCTGACTATTGTAGTTGATGGTAAGGTGACGCCCTTCAGGGTGCTCTCTTTTATGTAACAGTTTTCTTTTGCCGAATGTTTTGTAGTGATAGATAAGGGTCGGCTTTGTAGACCGTAAAATTTTTATTACATAATTTTGTGGATTAAAAATATAAGACAGAGAGGATCCATCAGATGAAGATGCAAATATTTTATCTGTCTCATAAGTAAAGCTGACAGAGGCAAGTACGTTTGCTTTTGTTGAGTTTACTGTTTGAATGGATATCAGCTCTCCTGTCTCGTTGTAGCTATAGAAGAAGTAGTTACCATTAGGGAGTCTTTCTGAGAGAAGTCGGTAGTAAGTAGGATTTTTAAGTGTAGCTGCATACCTTTCTCGTGTGCTGTCATGCAAAAGCCTACCCGTATAGGTAGCGTCTACCTGTTCATAGCTTCTAATTGTTCCGTCACAGGTTGTTATAGTGCATCGATTCTTTTGGAAACGAAGGATATTGTTTTCGAGATTATTTTTTGCGGAAAGTGCCATATGAGCGTTTAAAGGAGTTATAAGTTCACATCTTGTTGAGTTAGGTAGGAGTGTTATTTCCTTTTCTTCTGAGAAATCGTGATAGGTTGAATACACCATAGAGGTGCCGTTAGGCTCTGCTGTGACCCCAACTACTAATTTATAGGAGTTTGTTGAATTTACTTGAGAATCAGTACCAACTACAAGAGCGCAATGTGGGAAAAAGCGCGTATCGGAAGTGGTACTTGAATAGCTATGACGTAGCAGAATGGGATCAATATGCCCTATCCGACCATCAATCTCATCTTCAATGTAGCATCCAGAAACAACATCAACAACATTTAAGATAAGGGGCCTGACATCATTGTAGATAAGAGAGCACTCGGCATTTTGCGGAAGTAAAAGAGCAAGAAGAGAAAGAAAAAAATATAAAAATAGGTGCATACGACGTCCTACATAAAAATAGAGTTACCAATCATTTTCTTATTCTCTATAGTATTTAGATACACAATAGGTGGTAAGGCAATAATTATGGAACTTATTTTAGGCTCTTCCTCTCCTCGAAGAAAAGAAATTTTAGAATTTTTTTCTTACCCTTTTCGTCAGGCATCGCCCCCATTTGATGAATCCTTAGTCCCCTTTACAGGTAATCCTGCGGCATATGTGACGACTTTAGCCTTAGAAAAGGCGTATTCTTTAAAAGAGAGATACTCTCAAGCTGTGATCGTAACCGCCGATACAATTGTCTTTTCGGAAGGTGAAGTTCTTGGTAAACCGAAAAATGAAGAAGATATGAGACGTATGCTGATGCAACTTTCAGGTCGTTGGCATTCGGTCTTTACAGGGGTTGCGGTCGTAACGCCTGAGATTAAGCTTTTTGATCATGCAGAAACACGAGTGCTCTGTAATCCTTTATCTTCGGATGAAATTCAAAAGTATATGAAAGGCCACTCTTTATATGATAAAGCTGGTGCCTATGCGATTCAAGCAAGTGGGAGCTTACTTGTGAATAGAATTGAGGGGTGTTACTATAACGTAATGGGGCTTCCAGTAAATACCGTGCATAAGCTTCTTGTGCAAGTTGGAATTGAACTCTGGGACTATCTCAAAAAGTTTTAATACGCATCTCAACGAATCTAAGTCATTGAAAGGCTTTCTATATAACGGTTTGCGTTAGTTTTTTTAACGCAAAGAAATACAGGAGGCGCAAAGACGCAAAGAGTAGCCACACAATGCTGTAGGGAAGGCCTTTTTGATTCTTTTTCACCACAGAGATCACAGAGATCACAGAGGACACAGAGAGAGAGGAGAGAGAGGAGAGAGAGGAGAGAACGGCAACATAGGTAACACTTTTTAAATAAATCTAACATTGCTTTTAATACGTAAAGCTCTTTTTTTCTTTGCGCTTTTGCGTCTTCTGTATTTCTTTGCGTTAAAAATGATTCGGCTGGTAAGTAGCGTATCGCTATTATTCATAATCTTCAGGATTTGAAGAGGAAACACCGAAATCAATGAAGTTGATATCAAAATTCAGAGGGAGCATCTTTATAACAGTGTCTCTAAGGATTTGGCTCTTTTCAGTACGGAAAGGAGTGTTATCGCTCTTTATGCCTGTTTTTTTTTCTTCTCTCTCTTTCTCTTTAAGTGCCTCATGGATTTCATTTCTTTTGGCCAGCACTTTTTTGACAGTTTTTTCATTTTGAAATAGCGCTAAGAGTAGCTCTCGAGGAGCTAAGTAGATACTCATAATGTAGGGGCTCTTAGTGTTTGAGATTTGGATAAAGTCACAAAGAGATTTGTAGTATTCGCCATTTGCCGGTGGATCTGTAAGATCTTGAGGGATATTTCCCTTTAACATTTTATAAAGAACAGTTTGGTAGAGATCATTGTCTAGTGGAAGAGATGCTAGATCTTCTTTAGA
>JAQGPK010000226.1 GCA_028293095.1 Chlamydiia bacterium
GCCTTTGGTGAAAATATCAGAGAAAAAAGGCTCGCTTTAAAACTATCTCAAGAAAAGTTAGCAGAACTCTCAAAGCTTCATTTTACATACATCAGCTCTGTAGAACGTGGTGAACGTAACATCTCGCTTGGCAATATAGCAAAAATTGCAGCTGCGTTGCGTTGTACCATGAAAGAATTAATGCCTGAAAACATTCTCTAAAAACCACGAAGTGATACATTTATTGAGGTATCAATTATTTTTTAACGCAAAGAAATACAAAAGACGCAAAGACGCAAAGAATAGCCGTACAACGCATAGTAGAGGGCTATTTAATTTTTTTACCACAGTGATCACAGAGAGGGATTTCCGTAATCTTCTCTACTACATACGGAAATATAAACTTAGGGAAGGAGATTTTATAGTTCTTCTAAAGACAGAGTCCACTAAGACTTTGCTGCGCTAATCCATAAACCACGAAGTGGTACATTGCCGCAAAGCGGCTACAGAGGCTAGCCGTAGGGAACCTACGGTACAGCCCACACATAATCCTGAGCCACGCAAGTGGCGACACTTCGCTCAGTAATATTTGCCCATTTCCTGAATAAGCAAAGGACTGCCATATACTCTCCGGCCTTTTTCTTGAATGAGACGATCTATGGGAATCTCAAAAACTAAAAGCTGCTCTTCTCCTTCAAGGCTGCGAGCTACTTCCTTTCCATCGGGATCATAAATCAAGCTATGCCCAGGGCAAATTGAGGCGCCATCGTTCGGCCACACCCAATCAGCTGTTATTAAGCCAGCTACGATTCTCATGAGATCTGGCGACAAAATGGCTATAGTAGCGAGGCCTCTTTGAATAGGGATGGTCCAGCGCTACTCGATTGCACATCGGCGAAAAAAGAAGTGTAGCTCCTTGCAGAGCAAGCAAGCGCGCAGGCTCAAAATAGTTGGTATCGAGACAAATCGCCACCCCAAAGGTCATATCCTTACTTTGAAAAGATGTAAAAGAACTCCCCGCTTTAAAATAGTTGTGGTAGAGGTAGTGTTTTCTTTGCACCCCTAGAAGATTGCCATTTTCGATGATCGCGGCTGAATCAAAAAGGGTATCGCCTTCTCGTTCATTAAAACCAACAATCACTGTGAGCTTTGATGAGGCCTCTCTAATCAGGTGTAGCCATTCTTCAAACTCACCCCTTCCAACCTCTAAAGAGTTTTTACAAGCGAGCGTCTCATCAGCATAGTAACCAGTCAAAAAACCTTCAGGAAAGCAGACAAAGTCTACATGCTCCTTTACAGCTTTCTTCAAAATGCACTGCATTTGAATCTTACGAGCATGAACTTCATCTGCAGGAGTAATCTGGCAGGCTGCAACTCTTACCATTGTCTGCCTATTTTTCTTGACTCGCGGCTTCTAATCGATCCACATCCAGATGACAAATTAATGAAAGGTGACGATTGATTTTTTCTATATCCCAATTCCACCAAGCAATCTGAAGCAGTCGAGCAATCGTTCTATCATCAAAGCGCATTTTGACAACTTTAGCTGGATTTCCAGCTACGATCGAATAGGCAGGTACATCTTTCACCACAACAGCGCGCGTTGCAATAATGGCGCCATCTCCAATTATCACGCCTCCTTTAATAAAAGAGTCATATCCAAACCAAACGTCATTACCCACGATAATATCGCCTTTTGCAGGTAACTCTTGAATACTGAAGGCGCTCTCCCACCCATGTTGAAATATAGGAAAGGGATATGTGCTAATAGCATCAAGTTTGTGATCCCCTGTCATGATAAAACGAGTCTCTGCTGCAATGGCGCAAAACTTCCCAATGACGAGTTTTACTTTATTAAAGTCATAATTATACAAAACATTATACTCTTCAAAGTGTTCAGGTCCATTTCGCCTATCATCAAAATAGGTATAGTCACCAACAATAATATTTGGCGCTTTAACGAATGGTTTGAGGAAAACAAGGTTTTTATCGTCTTTGAGAGGATAGAGTGTTTGCGGATCAGGTCCAGTTATTTTCATAAGCTCTCCAAAATAGCGGTAAAAAAAACTCTTAAGTCTCCTATAACTTTTTCTAATGGTATAAACTTATGGGAAATGCCTCTAAGAAAAGCATTCCATTTATCTTTCTTGGTAGGATCGCTATAAAAAGATTCCAAAAAAGCAGTCGGCAGAACCTCCGTAGAAGTCCCGCGATTTTTGAGGACCTGACAAATAATCGTACGAAGCTCCTGCTGATCAAAATCGAATTGTTGGATCAACAACCATATATCATAGAAGTCTTTCATACACGTATTAGCAAAACCTAACCGTATGATTGATTCAAATTTCTCTGCTATTGACGTTTGAGGTGTATATCCCTTAAGTTTTGGAGCAGGTAAATCTAAAAGAGTTGGATATGTAATCACTGCAGGATGAGGGAAAATGGTATCGCTAAATCCAAAATCAACTCTCATAGGAAGTTTTGCTGTGAATAACTGGGCTGAAAATGAAGCTGTAATACCAGGATACTCAGCCTCTAGCTGCGCTTCTGATAATCTTAATGTTTCCGAATCAAAACTCAAACCGTCAAAAGCAACGTTAATCGCACAAATCTCGCTCATAATCTTTTGTAAGTTTGTCATAGAATTCGAGGTTTTTCCAAGAAGATCAATATCAATTGTAGCACGATGGCTCAAAGGATCCCAGACCATTAGCATTAAACCACCCTTTAAATAAAAATCACTTCGATGCGAGGAAACGCTTAAGCGATATAAAAATCGTTCCATAGCATAGTATTTTAGAATTTCTTGGAAGGGTCTCTTTCTTTGTCTTGCAACATTTTTTAAACGGCTGTAAATTGACTCATCGGGATTCTTTTTACTTCTCTCCATTTCTATTGGCTCACAATTGTTTCCATAATAGGCTGAAGAATTTTTTCGACTCGATTAATTTTCGCATACTCGTATAACTTATCAATTTGAGTCCCTTTACGTTGCCAATACATCTTCAATGCTTCAATAACAACATCTATTCCAATTTTGTTACGAAACTTCACACAATCAGCCAAAGTTTTTTCAATACTGTAAATTTTAACGGGATATCCCCCGATTAGCTTAGTTTCAACCCCAGAATTATAAACTTTCTCTGAATATCGAAAATATCTAAGAGGGGGATATTCTAGCTTCGACGGCCTTGATTTTGTCAGAATGGCCACATAAACAAAATGAGGGATTTGTGTAGTGAGCTCATGATAGGCCAAAGATGAAATCAAGCATATGACCCCATGAGGGATCTTCTTTGAAACAAGAACAAGGTCAGGCTCCGAAAAATCAGGAACTTCAACTAGCCTATATATTCCTTTGGTCAACTGTTCTAACAATCCATCATCTCGAAGTTGATAGAGTGTGCGAGGATGAATACCCAAACGCATTGCTTCAGCTGTCCGAAGTAATCCTTGATTTTTCTTGAATAGTTCTATGGCTTTCTGTTTTGCATTCATGGATAATAATGTCGGTAAATGTTGTCTTTTTACTACATTTTTATCCATTGTAGATTTGCAGTCAATTAAATTATACTAAGCAAGTCTCGAACCATTCGGAACGCGTCTTTCAGACGTTGCAAGTACCACCTCATCTCCTAAAACAAATCCTGTTGTTAATACTTCCGAGATAAATGCTCCTATTTTCTTCGGTTTAAAGTTAACAACACAGAGGACCTGTTTACCTAGTAGATCCTCTTTTGAATAGAGCTTTGTAATTTGAGCGCTCGAATTTTTAATCCCAATTTTCGGGCCTAAATCAATCTTCAATTTATAGGCAGCTTTTCTGGCCTCAGGGAAATCCTCTACTTGAACAATCGTTCCCGCTATGAGCTCTATCTTTTCAAAATCGGGCCATTCAATCGTTTCCATTTCTATTCCTTAATTAAATGAGGGGTGGCCTTTGCTGTACACACTTGAGTAAAACATTCGATCTTACGAGACGCCTCTCTTTGCATCTCTTTTACAAAATACTCTATCGATAAATCTTCTGCTCTCATTCTCATTACAGCTGGTAGTGACATCAGAGCCTGCGGAGTCTGAACAGTGGAAGATGCACAGTCTAAATGAGAATACAAAGCTTTCTCATACACAGTCTCTGCAGGAATATGCTGACGAATTTTTGCAGGATCACCAAAAATTTCATAGGTATATTCTAGAGAATGAAGCTGTTGTTGCTCATATTTTTGGAGTTGTTCTTTCCCAAATTCTTCATTTTTTGAGCTCTCTTTCTCACACTTTCTTAGTATTTCCTCATAATGCTTTACATCCTCTTCATTACCCTGTTCTTGTACCTTATTGACTTTCTTCTTCCAATATTGTATGTCTCTGCATAAGATTATTTTTTCATTCAGAAGCATCTCTTGAGCCATTTCAATAAGACCATCAGTTTGTGAAATGATTAGCGGATGCATACCCTTAACATACTCCTCGTGCTGTCGAGCTATTAACTCTAACTGCTGACGGATTATCATTGTAAGTAGGGCAGGTCCCTTACACTTCCCTTGAAGTAAAAGGTACTCTAGAATGATTTGCTCTTCTCCATTGCTCGCTTGATCGCGCTCTTTTTGCAGTTGCTGATGCTTTGCTTGTAGCTCTTCCCACAAGCTCTTTACATACTGCTCTGCAAAGGCGGCGTAAGCATCACCTGAACTTAAATCTCTCTTTTTAGCAGCTACAAACTCTTCCTGCTTCGTCATAATTTCTTGCGCACAGTTCATGATGACATCAAGAAAGAGTTCCGAAAAGCGCTGCTCTACTTTTTCATGGAGTTTATAACCATGAGTCTCACGCTCTATTAATGACCAATATTTTTCAATAATAGCCTCATTTTCTTGAGTGAGTTCTGCCATATTAGCTTTTACCATTACTTTATCACCTTGCATCATACAAGTAATAGAACAAGCATCCTGAAAAAACACTTTGGTAGCTTCTTCTCTCAATGAGACAATCTTTTTCTGTTTTGCCTGAAACTCCGCATGCGAGCGTACGCCTGCTTCTTCTATCTGAAGTCGTATACCTTGAGCCATTTGATCTAACGCTGCATCAACTATCTGTAAAGGGAAACACTCTTCTTCATCCTCTTGAATAGTTAGATTCATTTTTCCAAAAGCGTTATTGACAAAATCCAGCATTTTAGAAAGCGCTTTATTCTCTTGACAGACTACTTTGAACTGCATCCAATCAGCTCCTATACCATCCGCTATCTTCATCCCACATAGGTTTACAAAAGTAAAAGATCCCTTCAATAATCGATAATGCAGATCAGGTGAGAGTACAAGCTGCCTGCCTCGCAGGCTACCACTCTGAGAAGAAACTGGTTTACTCTCTTCTTATTTTGACGCTACTATGATAACAGTAGACACTTCTGTTGTTAATGAACTCATACAATCCCCTTGTAGTAAAGTACTATATAGCTCTTAAGAGCTATGATATAATTATGCTTTAATAAAAGAGAGATTCTATGACACAGTTACTTATTCGCAAAGCAGAATCCTAGAACCCTCTATGCAGGATTGAATTTTCACTTTAGCCTCTTTCACATTCAAAGACAAACTCGATATGCTGAAGATCGTGTTGTATTTCTTTTGGTATACTTTGTATTCCGTTTGGAAAAGTAGCTTGAGTAAGTGTAATCTTTTTCAAGGAAGAAAAACGGCTCTGACTTAAAAATCTGATCACATCATCTGTAGATCTTAATCCCTGTAAATTAAACTCTTCAAGACAGGGGAAAGTCTGCAGAATGATCCTGAGTTCTTGCAAGCTCGGAATATGCAAAAATTTCACCGCTTTAAATGTGTTTGCCAAATTACTAATAAAATCAGGAATAGCTTCTTTACTATCAATAAAGCCAATACTCTCACGCATAAATCGTGTTAAAAGAGTAGTACTCCTTTTCATTTTTTCAATAAAGTCCTGCCGCTCAATATAAGGAAGTATTCGAAGAACTCTACTGATTTGATCAATCCCAAAATTTCCAAAAAACTCATCTATGTAACTAATCTGCGTGATGATTTGATGTAATTTTGGATACCAATTGAAACCTGAATCACCATGCTTTCCTCTTATTTCACACTTTTGTAAACCAAGATGTGCACTGAGACATTCCATATCCTCTTTAGTTACCTGATCCAATGTGAATCGGAGTGTATTCAAATCTGGCTGTTGATCCGCTATCATCTTCACTGAATCCTTTGCAAGGTTAGAACAAACTATCATATTTAATTCATGAAGACGTAAAGAAGTAAGCTCATTAAGCCCATTTGAAGTAATATTTGTCATATAACTGAGATTTAGTTTCTTCAGCGTACTTAATTCTCTTAGAGACTTCAGGGCCAGATCAGACAGTGAACAACCGCTGAGATCTAATTCTATCAATTTTAAAGGAGTTGTATCTTTGCATGTAGCTGTTGCAAAATCTGTAAATCCTTTATCTGTAAGTTCTGGATTCTTGGCAAGAGCCAATTTTTCAAGTTTTGTAAGCTTGGCTACTTCAGCTAATGCCGCATCATTAATATCGCAAGACGAGAGGTTCAGATCTCGAAGATGAGGAAACATTTCGACAATCCTCTTCATTGTCTGTATATTAATCTTGCATTTATGTAGATCTAATTTATGGATCGTTCTTCCAGCAGCTATAAGAGACTCCATTACCAATTGAGGAATCCCTGTAAAATTATTAGAACCCTCTAGCTCTGTTCGAAGAACTTTTTCTACAAGAGCGTCACTTTCATCAAAAAAACTTGCAACGTAAACAGAATGAGATAAAAGGTAGTTATTCAAATCAACGCTATCAATTTCATCCCGTGAAAAAAACATACGTATAGCGTATGGAGGCAAAGTGGCAAGTAGTAGTGTAAACTCCTCTTCATTTGGTTGTAGAAATAAAGGATCTATAAAAACCGTTTTAATCTCCCGAGCTTTTGGATACCATGCAATCTGATGCATACGAGGCAAGCCGAATATGCATTCTATAAGCGTTGGATGATACTCCATACTTCTCATAGTCTGTTGCGTAACTCCTCGACTAAAGGCAAATATGAATTTTTCAAGGTGTGGTTGGTTATCTAAAATTTGCTTTATAGTAGCATCCGTCACACCTAAAGCACCCCAAATATTTAGCTCGGTAAGTTTTAAATCAGAAAGTTTTTTGAGCCCTTCAGGTGTAATGGCGCAATTTTGGAGATTTAATTTTTCTAAATTTTTAAGCTTAGCCAGATGGTCAACTCCCTCATCAGTAATACGAGACTTACCTGAGAGTACAAGGCAAGCGAGCTGCGCAAGGGGTAGGATAGATTTAAGTCCGTTATCATCAATCCTTGGATTATGAGAAATATCAAGTACTTGAAGTTGAGATAATTTTGCAACTTCTACCAGAATCTCATTACCTATATTGCAATTACAAAGAATAAGCTTAGAAAGACAAGGAAACAGCCGAACAAGTTCCTGTATATCCATGCCACTTATTCCTTGTACTCTTGAAAAATCAAGCTTTTGAATAGTTTTTCCACTTTCT
This sequence comes from Chlamydiia bacterium, assembly GCA_028293095.1. Classification (GTDB taxonomy): domain Bacteria; phylum Chlamydiota; class Chlamydiia; order Chlamydiales; family FEN-1388; genus JAHFTM01. The sequence goes on from JAQGPK010000226.1 coordinate 7,532, forward strand.
ACAAGCGCTTTCTTTAATAAATCTGGAATGCTTCCAAGTCTATGAAGCTTACTAAAGGCATTTCTAAGTATTCGATTTACAAAGGCGTCTTGCCCAGAAAAAAGTGACTCTGTGACCTCAGGATAGGCTTCAAGAAATGCGGTAATATCATCGTTATCTCCATCTCTTTCTAAAAAGCGTGCGACCTCTAATTTAAAGTCTTTAGGTATCACATCAAACGTTTGGGAAAGTTGCCTTTTTTCTACGGTAATATCAGTAAGAAGTTGCTCAACGATTTTAAAGATTTCTAGCTCCGTAACAGAGTTACCAGAAATTTTTAACCTTCTATGTGCTTTCACAAGCATGTTAATAGCTTGAGTCACCTCATTCTTTTCTCTTTTAAGAATATTCTGAGCTATTTCTTGAGAAGAGAGATGCTGTACTTGTGCATACGCTTTGTGTAGTTCGGCAATGTTCTTTTTATCGAGTAATTTTCTTAACGTAGCTTTGGCTAGGGCAGGTATACTCTCAGCTACTACTTCGATACAAATATCTGCCAAACTAATGATTTCTGTAATTTTTTCAGGCGATAGATAAGATTCGTTGGCGGAGTTTATACACAAACTGGCAAGTTCATAAATCGTCCTTGTAGCATTTTTCACAGCATCTGGCATTCTTCCTTCTACATCTTCTGGAGTAACAGAAAAAATGTCCCCCGTTTCCCTATTTACCGAATACTGATAACGCGCAAAATCAAATGGAACCATGAGCTACCTCTAAAATTTAATTTATTATTTATACTCTCATCATTTGCGTAAGTTGTATCGGATGACTCAGCAATGATGAGTTAATGATTGTCTGATAACTCCATCTGCAGATTCATAAGAAATGATTCTTATTTCTGTATGCACTTGCATATATACGCTATATTAAATAAAGTATTTTATATAGTTTATTAATTAATATCAAATGAAATGTATTAAATCAAATATCAGAAAAAGAATGCATAAAGATTTTAAATTACTCTATTCGTCAACTCTCTCTTTTTGACTGCGGAGGTATTGGCAAATAAAAAGTAAAGCAAAAGGATCTATAAAGATCTACGCGCCAGCCTCCACTCTAGGATCCGTTCTTCCAATAATGTCACTGACATTTGTTTGATTAAACCCCTTAAAACCCTCTTTACGCTGCAGGTTTTCCAAATGGCTTCCAAGGGCGCCTTTTTCCATAAAGCGTTCTGCTTGCTCGATTGTAATGAGCTGCTTATCAAGAAGGTGGTTGATACGATGAACATCCACTGGCCATATTTCACCAACAGTAAAGGCTTGTTTCAAGTGTGGTAGAGTACTAAAAGGTTTCATCATCGTAATACCGGAATCTTGAAGATCAGTAGTCAGCCGATCAAATAGAAACTGCGCCTCTAAATGGTGCATGCCAGCTTGTAGGATTGACTCTCCATGTAATGCACACCAAAGACCTACAGTTCCAAGATGAGGAAGTTCAGCTAGTGTATGATGAGCA
>JAQGPK010000201.1 GCA_028293095.1 Chlamydiia bacterium
AATCCCAACAAAACGTCAAGTTTCGATGGCTGTCCGCTGGATCATTCTCCACTCACGTGCCCGTCCAGGCAAATCTATGGAAGAAGCACTTGCACTTGAACTTTTTGATTGCTTTAACAATCAAGGTACAACGATTAAGAAAAAAGATGATACCCATAGAATGGCAGAAGCGAATAAGGCGTTTGCGCATTATAAGTGGTAAAAATTTTGTATGTATTTACGGTAACTATTCTGGGTCGAACTATATAAACTTCCCCAGAAAGTTCCCATGCTAAGAGGCTTTTATAGATGGCAAGACCTGAAAAAGAAAATTTAAAAAATGTCCGTAATATCGGCATTATGGCCCATATTGATGCGGGCAAGACAACAACAACCGAGCGTATTCTCTACTATACTGGGCGCTTACATAAAATGGGTGAAGTGCACGAAGGTGCTGCAACCATGGACTGGATGCCTCAAGAACAAGAGCGCGGCATTACAATTACATCTGCTGCAACTACTGTATTCTGGAAAGATATCCGTATCAACATTATCGATACTCCAGGACACGTTGACTTTACAATTGAAGTAGAACGCTCACTCCGCGTTCTCGATGGTGCTGTTGCTGTATTTGATGCTGTATCTGGCGTTGAACCACAATCAGAAACAGTATGGAGACAAGCAGATAAGTATGGTGTTCCACGTATTGCATTTATTAACAAAATGGATCGCGTTGGCTCCGACTTCTTTGCTGCAGTCAAGAGCATTCGCGAAAAACTAGGTGCAAATGCCTTCCCAATCCACTGCCCAATCGGCTCTGAAGGTGGATTTAAGGGCATGTGTGACCTCATCACTATGAAAGCGTACCTCTTCCACGACGAAACACTGGGCGCAGACTGGGAAGAAGAAGAGATTCCAGCAGACCTTCTCGAGCAGTGCAAAGAAATGCGTGCTGAGCTTCTTGAAGAGCTTGCAACAATCGATGAGACAAATCCTTCTTTCATGCAAAAAGTGCTTGAGAGTCCAGATTCTCTCACTGTTGAAGAGATCAAAGCTGAAATTAGAAAAGGCGTTGTTGCAAGTAAACTTAATCCTGTTCTTTGCGGCTCTGCCTTCAAAAATAAGGGTGTACAGCAACTTCTTGATGCAGTTATGGATTTCATGCCATCACCGCTTGACCGCGGCGAGATCAAGGCGTTTGATTTCTATACTCACGCAGAAAAAGTTCTCCATCCAGATGATAAAGGCGAATTTGCAGCGCTTGCATTTAAGATCATGTCCGATCCTTATGTAGGTCGTATTACATACATTCGTATCTATAGCGGTACCCTCCAAAAAGGAACTACTCTATTCAACTCGACAAAAGATACAAGAGAGCGTGTTTCCCGTTTGCTTGAAATGCATGCAAACCAGCGTAAAGAGCGCGATGAGTTCTATGCTGGAGACATTGCAGCATGTGTTGGCCTTAAAAAGGCAACAACTGGAGATACTCTTTGCGATGAGAACAAACCACTTCTCCTTGAGAAAATGGAGTTCCCAGAGCCTGTAATTTCAATGGCTATCGAGCCAAAATCAAAGGCTGATCGTGAAAAACTAGCTTTTGCACTCTCCTCACTCTCTGATGAAGATCCAACATTCCGCGTCTCAACAAACGAAGAGACAGGACAGACAATCATCTCAGGTATGGGCGAGTTGCACCTTGATATTATCTATGATCGTATGAAGCGTGAGTTTAGCGTAGAAGCAACTGTAGGAAAACCACAAGTTGCCTACAAAGAAACCATCCTCAAGGCTGGCAATGCACAAACGAAGTTTGTCAAGCAGAGCGGTGGACGCGGTCAGTACGCACACGTGGAACTCGAGATCGAACCAAACGAAGCTGGCAAAGGCAACGAAGTTGTCAGTAAGATTGTTGGTGGCGTTATTCCAAGAGAGTACGTTCCTGCAGTTATCAAAGGTGTGGAAGAAGGGCTTGCAACAGGTGTTCTCGCGGGGTATGCTCTCGTTGACGTCAAGGTAGCAATCGTCTACGGCTCTTACCATGAAGTTGACTCTTCAGAACTTGCCTTTAAGATTTGCGGATCGATGGCACTTAAAGAAGCTGCGAAGAAGTGCAATCCTGTGATCCTCGAACCGATCATGAAGGTCGATGCAACCAGTCCTGAAGCTTCTATCGGTGATGTCCTTGGTGACCTCAACCGTCGTCGCGGCCGCATCATGGGTCAAGATGCAATTAAGGGTGGAGCACAGATTGTGCACGCTCAGGTACCTTTAAGCGAAATGTTCGGCTACTCAACACAGCTGCGTTCACTTTCATCAGGCCGAGGTACCTATACAATGGAACCAAGCCACTTTGAGAAAGTACCTGTGAAGATCCAAGAAGAAATCATCAAGAAATAAGGTAAAGGTTATAAGCCAATGGCAAAGCAAGAAAAAGACAAGGAAAAACCTGTAAAGCAGGCTAAAGAAGTAAAACAAGAAGCTAAGCAAGAAAAGGCTCCTAAGCAGCCTAAGCAAGCAGTAGCAAAGGCAGAACCTGCAAAAGTGCAGCCTGCTCCTAAAGCTGCAGCTCCTGCAAAGGCAGCTGCACCAGCGAAACCTACGCAAACTGTACAGCGTCAGCGTATCCGCATTCGTCTTAAAGGGTATGATCCAAGACTTTTGGATCGCTCGACATTAGACATTGTAGAAACTGCCAAGCGCACAGGTGCTGGTGTTGTCGGTCCGATCCCACTTCCAACAAGACGTGAGATCTATACTGTTCTTCGCTCACCAAACGTTGATAAGAAGTCACGTGAACAGTTTGAAATTCGCACGCACAAGCGAATGGTTGATATCATGAATCCAACAGGCAAGACGATTGAAGCGCTCAAGACTCTTACTCTTCCTGCGGGCGTTGATATCAAGATCAAAGCTGCGTAAGCTTTTATACCAATCCCATTAAAAAATTCATACTTTAGGGATTGGTAGTACCTTATCTTATTGATTTCAAGAAGCAGAGCCATGAAAATGACTCTGCTTTTTTATTTAAGTTATCTTCAATTTTTTTCCGATAAATACATTTGACTCTTCTAGTTTGCTATAAGTAAGAATGGGACAAGAGTTGCTCTATTTAGCTTACGAATAGTAAGAAGGATTTATTGTACAAATTGCCTCATAAAAAGGTATAACTCGAGGTATGATTACTGCCTGAATTACGGTAAGTACGTCCTCTTTTGGAACAAAATCTTCTGCAAGCTCTTCCTCGTCAGTCTCACATTCTTCAGTACCATTTATAGCAATATCTATATATTCGCCGAAGTAATTGAGTATTGTTTGAGATAGGTGTTTATAGCATTTTAGTACTTTTTCATCATGCAAGCAGGAAGTTTTAAATAAACCTATACTTTTTAATAATGCAGGCTTGTTTGTTGCGATTTCAAGACAGTTGTGAACTATAAGTGAAAGATCAATACCCCAACCTTCATTAATTATCATTTTAGAAAATAAATCTTCTTTTATTAATTTTATTTTGTGATTTATTTCTGCTTTTTTTAAATCATCTTTTGATTTTGCATGTGATACACTGCTTTCGGAATTTTCTATTCTTTCTGGCCCTCGAAGTAAATTATACCTTCTTGCATAAGCAAGAGCATTAGAAACTCCGCCGGGTATAACTTGGTGATCACCAGAGGCAGTTGTAAGATTACTTGAAATAGACATACTAACCTATTAGTATATAAAATTAATATTAATAACTAATCTAAATATATTAAATAATATTATATAGTATTTATGATTTAATTAATAGATAATTTATTATTGATAGTTTAAGAGTTTTTGAAAAATCTACATTCTTAAAGCGAAATATTATTTAACAAAGATACACTATATCTATTGAGATTGGAAATGAAGAGAAGGTGACGCAACTTCTTTAATTTGCTTATGGATAACTTTACCTTGAGAGATGGTAAAAATGTATTCACGGAAAAGATCTCGTGAGCCTGAAAGGGTTACACGCTCCACATAGATGTACTCTTCAAGATCAGGCGAGCTCTTACGCTTTTCATAGGGAGCGCCAGCTTTATACTCTAAATCATCGATTCTTTGCCCAACGGCCACTTCTTCATACGATTTGAGCGTCATGAGCTGTGGACCATGACAGGCAGTTACTATCATCAAAAAGATCAATGAACTTGCAAGCAGTTCAGATATACTCTTAGTTTTTTTACAATTTATCATCATAATCAACATTCTCCACTCGTTTCCAAATTTTCCCTCGAATCATTGTACGAGTTTTATCAGATGAGAGGTATTCTGCATGCATGCTGTATTCTGTATCATCTATTTTTTTATACACCTCAAATCCCTCAAAGGCGCCCTTTTCACGAAACTCCCAAGCGACAGTGCTCTCTTCAATCACACCCTGTCCTGCAAAGGTTCCTAAGAGTTCATTATCGAGTGTAATAGCAAAAGCTACTGGATCATTACGAGTGACCTCAAAAACATTAATAATACGATCGCCGTCTACAATTTCTACCGTTTGCGTACCTTGATAAAAAGAGGGCCCCTCTTCAAGGATTACCCAACGAGTGCGAAAATGAAGGATGTCAGGACTCATGCTAAAACTCACCTGCCCATTACCTAGCCACTCACCTGGTTGAAAAAGAAAATGATTATCCACTAGAACATGAACCTCCGGCTATAAATGCTTTGTAGTATTCCTATGGCAATCATGGTACTTATCACTGAAGATCCTCCATAGCTTACTAACACAAGCGGCACACCTGTAATTGGTAAAAGTCCGCACATCATACCAATATTTACAAGAACATGCACAGCTAAAAAAATTGCTATACCTGCGGCCAAAAGCCGACCAAATGGGTCCTTAGCAACTGCTGTAACTTGAAAACTACAATAAATTAAGGCATAAAAAAGAACGAGTAAGAAAATTAATCCCAAAAAGCCAAACTCTTCACCAAACGCAGGAAAAACAGAGTCTGTATAGGGAGCTGGAAGGGAGCCGCCTCTCGCATACTCACTATTTTTCCAGCCAGTTCCATCCATCCCACCTACCGCAATGGCCATACAAGCAGCTTTTTGATGGTGTGTATTGGGATTCAGCCTCTCATACTGATACTCTTTCAAAAACACTCTTGCATATGGTCTTGCCTCTTCATGGGATACAAGACCACTAAAGATCACAAAAACGATAGTTAATGCACAAAGGCCTACGAAAATAAGCGTTTTGATCACAAAAGGATGTAGATCTCCGAAATAGCACATCACTAAGGTCATAGGAAAGAGTACAAGAGCAGTTCCTAAATCTGGCTGTTTTAAAATTAAAAGAAAGGGCACTCCTGCAATCAAAAGAGCTCCAAAAGTAGTCGAAAGGGCTCTAGAGGCATTGGCTTTTCTTTCTAAAAACCAGCTCATAGCAATGATGACAGCAAGCTTTGCATACTCTGAGGGCTGAACATTAAAATGAACAAATGGCAGACGATACCAGCGATGTACCCTTTGAATGGGGTCTGTAAAAAAAAGCCCAATTAGTGCAAATAGGCTAATGGCATAAATGAGCCATGCATATTCTCGTAATTTGTTATAATCAAAACCTGCAAATAAAAAAAAGATGCCCCAACCAATGAGAAACCATTTACACTGACTTTTAACCATGGGAGTCATAAAACCAGTATCTCCACTCTCAAGCAAAAAATCGCTTGAATAGGAGGAAATGGTCACGAGACTAATCCCCATGAGGAGTGTGATGATGAAAAAGAGACGAAAATCAATTCTACGTAAAAACCGTGCTTGCCACATAACTTGATTTGCTATTTTGCCTATGAAAACTACATACTACCATTTTCCAACAGTTGATTCCACTAACGCTTTTGCAAAAAAGCATATCACCTCCCTTTCCCCTGATGAAATCGCCGTCATTACAGCCGATGAGCAGACTCAAGGTACCGGAAGACAAAAAAGATTATGGATTGCCCCAAAAGGTAAAAACCTTCTTCTGACCCTCGCTTTTCCAAATAGAGGCTTACATCCATTTTTCTTTTCACAGCTTGCGGGACTTTGCATACAAGAACTCATCGCAAAGTCAAAGATCAAATGGCCTAATGATGTTTTGATTCATGATAAAAAAATTGCCGGCATTCTCACAGAAACTTCAGACAATAAAGTTATCCTAGGCATAGGAGTGAACTTAAATATGACTCAAGAAGAGCTTCTCCAAATCCCAAAGGCAGTAACTTCAATCTTTCTAGAGACTGGAAAAGAGCAGGATCTTATATCCTTTCGTAACGCATTTATAGCCTCTTTTTTATTAAAGTTTGAACAGGCAAAAATAGATGGCCCACTTTATTTTCAACATGAATGGCGTGAACATCTCTCCTGGATGATCTCTAAAGAGATCACTGTAGCTGATGCAGGGAAAATAATTTCTGGAACAATTTTAGCGATCCGTCTTGATGGCAGCCTAGAGCTTGAACTTACAGACAAAACAAAAATACTCATTTTCTCTGGCGATCTTGTATAAAAGCACTTAAAAACTCGCCTTACGCAAGTAGACTGCTTTAAATTACTAGATGTTTAGGACTACCGAGTATTTGACGCAGGTAGTGCACAATCAACCTCAGATTCCATGCCCGTGGTAATATGAAATTCATGGGCTGCAATTTTTGGTGCAAAACCAAACTCAGATCGTAGCTCTTCAATTTGAGGGCATTTAACTTGTAAGTTCCACAATTTAAAAGGATTACAAATCGGGCGTCACAACAATATCAGGATCGAGCATTGCACGCAGGGTTTGCTGAATATAGGAAAGGGTTGCGCCTGTGGATGAGTGGCATGAGGTACAGGCGCCAGAATAGGCGATAATGACTTCGTTATCGATGATATTCATCACAGCGACACCACCTGCATCAAGCTCAATATAAGGGCGGATCTCTTTAGCAATCACCTCTTCAATGAGAGCAATCTTCTGCTTGATGGCAAGATCTTTAAAGCCAGGATAACCTCCTTCGACAACTTTAATCTCATGCCCTGTGATG
>JAQGPK010000231.1 GCA_028293095.1 Chlamydiia bacterium
AGCGCAGCTGCCGCACTTCATGAATGTACGGACCGCCATAGTATGCGCCATGCCAAGACCATCCTTGAAGAGATTAAAGGGCGTAGCGATTCTGAATTTCGTATTACCTGCTTTAAAACCCTCTCTAAAATTGGGCATACATCACTTATCAAGCCAATGATTGCCCTTTCAACTATTTTACGACCAAACGAAGCTCGGTTTCTAGAAAAATTGATTTTTGATCTCGGATTAAAAACAGTTCCAGCAGTTGTGAGCATCCTTGTTGACACAGATCTTCCCGATCGCTCGCGTATCGTTGCTGGTAAAACTCTGGCACAACTCTCACTCCCCCAACTCAATGCGCATCTTCCTGATGTCATTCGAAAAGAAATCGAGCGCGCCTATTTTTATTTTTATTATGCTGTAGAGCTCCCGGCCGAATATCAAGGCCATGATCTATTCTTATTAAAAGAAGGGCTCCTTTCAAGCTTTCAGTCAGTTATCGACTTTATCATCCAGCTTTTAGGTGCCTCTAAATGGATTGAAGACTGCGAACTGATTCTTTTCTCCCTTCGTAGTAAAAACCAAAAAATTATAAGCCAAGCCATTGAAACCCTCGAAATGTGTTGTGAGCGCACTATTTTCCAACTACTCTATCCTTTGATTGGTGGCATTCCACTGGAAGAAAAACTGAACCGCTGTTTGCAATATACGGACACAACTCTTACAGTCGAAGAAGTGCTTGAAAAAATGGCAAATAGCGCCAATACTTTAGATCTAATACTTGCAACTACCTGGAAATATCGCCTTGACCTTCCAAACTGGAGAACGATGCTACGCAAACAGATGGCAAGCCGCGAAGAAGTTTTTCACCATTTTGCCTATGAGTTATTAGAAACATGACACCCTACACGATTATTGAAAAAGCCTTTTTCCTCAAAAAGACTCAACTCTTTCAAGAGCTTGATCTTGATCTTTTACTGGTAATTGCTGACAAAGCAGAACTTCGCTCCTGTATTCATGGCGAACATCTTTTTAGTATCAACCAAGATGCTCACCGAATCTACGTCATTTTACAAGGCATCGTCATTATCACAAATGATGAAGAACAAGAACAGGCAAGACTCCTTGCCGGCGATTTCTTTGGTGATGAATCACTCTTTAATCAAGAACCACGAGGCTATACTGCACAAGCTGAAGGGCTTGAAGAAACCATAGTGCTCACAATCTCTCGAACACACCTCATAGAAATTATTTTAGAATGCCCTCAGGTAGCTATTGCCATCATTAGATCTTATGCCGCAGTCACACCATTTCGCAAACGGAAATTGACATGAAAATACGCTCACGACTCCTCCTTCTTATTCTACCAACAGTGCTTGGCGTTATTCTCTCCATCTCCTTTCTCTCCTACCTCACCTGGTATCACGAACTACTTTCTCAGTTTAATGCAAGCTTAGAGACAATTGTTGTCAGCTCATCTGAAATTATTGACGGTGAAAACCATGAATGGCTCGCAGACCACTTACATGATCCGGACATCATCAAAAGTAAGTCCTATCAAAAGTATGTGCGCGCGCTGAAGCGTATTACTAAAGAGCTTCCTGTAACTTCGATCTATACCGTTAAAATCGAATCTGTGCGTATTGGAGAGCCTGTTTTAATCAATCATCCGATATCTGAACAAAACCGCATCTATGATGGTAAAGATAAATCGCTCGCCTATCGCCAAATCTACATCATCGATACAGGAAGCCTCGATAACGAACCCTTTCATCCTCCAGGAGATGAGGATTTTAGCGAATCAGGGGAAGTAAAAGTATACACAACCAAGCAGCCTTATGTCACACCGATCTACAAAGCAAAATCCTCTGGCATGCGTTACATGACAGCATTTGCACCCATTATCAATAAGCATGGTGATGTCGTTGCGCTCGTGGCCGCAGATCTTTCACTGGAAGTACTCGATAGTAAAGCTCATGAAACCCAAGGCTTTATCCTACTCGGCGCTTTAGCTACCGTGTTTTTAATTATGATCGGCGTTGTCTTCATCGCAAATAATATTAGTCAGCCTGTCGAACAACTCAAAAATGCAGCACTCACCCTTGCTGCTGGAAATTATGGAAAAAAAATAGAAGTTCATGGTCCACAGGAAATCACAGAACTTGCCAACACGCTGAACACACTGAGTGAATGTTTACGAGAGCATCTTTCAAGACTTGAAGAGAGTTCGCTATTACGAGAGAAAATGGTGGGCGAAGTGGAGTGTTTGCGTCTTTTGCAAACTAAACTCATTCAAGGGGTAGCAGAAAATTTTTCTCATCCTCATATCCAAATTAAAGCCATTGGAATTGCAGGACGTGCACCCGATAAAGCAGCAGTTCTAGAAATTCTAAAAAATAAAGAAACAGCCATTGAGCTTCGCTTCAAAGAAGCAAACTTTATTGGGTTTGATGGCATTTATGAGCTTATCCAAGGCCAAGAGGTCTCCGCATTTATTCAGCTTAGCCTTACCCAAAAAGATAAAAGTACTAACAGCTGGCTGCTTGACTACCAATACGCTCACATGCCACAACCGATGATCTGGTCTGTAAAAAATTCAGAGATCTCTAGCGCCGCTCCTCACACGCTGATTGAAAATAATGACTTTCTGATCCTTGTCAATAATAGCCTTGATAAACTACTTCATGAAGAGAGTGTCTCAAAGCAATGGTTTTCACGAGTATTTCGCCATTTTGCAGATGAAGGTATGGATGGCTGCATGGCGCTCCTTTCAAATGAGCTTGCTTTTTTAGCTAAACGCTATGAAGTGCGCGCGCCTTTGCAGGCCATTTGTATCCAATTTACAGGAACACTGTAGGACTCACTTCGTCACTTCCCTTACTTTTTCAGTACGGTAGTTCTATTTACGGTAGTCCTAAACAAATAATGCTCGCCTACAAATAAACGGGGTGGGGTCTGGCTTGCTTACCTATGCGAGCAGTATTTGTTTAGGACTACTCTATTTACAACCTCACTTATATTATAGTAACAAATTTTAATAAAAAATGGATATCTATTACAACATAATGTAAAATGCATTTAATTAAAAATTCATAAGAGCAGTGTATATGCAGCCAATAAATAATTCTTTACCCCATCCCTTACCACCTCGTTTACCACATTTTTTAGGGTATCATGTAGATCTAGAGGCCACAAGCCCAGAGCGGGCACAAACTTTAGAGTTCTTGGTAAATATAAGTAGATTGAGATTAAGTAGCGAAGTTCGAATAGGGGATGATCCTTTCCTTAATACGGAGTTACTCAATCAATTACCTCAGCATATCCCTTATCTCCAAAAAGTCGAATTATTAATTATACTTACGCGTTGCGCGCGATTCATGAAAAAAGGATACTCATCAGAGCAGTTTCAACTCGCTAAAATTGACATTTCTTTTAAAGAGGTAACTCCCGCACAACTCAGTGATATCACAACTAATCAGATTGTGAACTTTCTTCACATGCTCCAAAATGCTCCTCATTCATATACCTATACAAGCCAAGCTCTTTCCCATGCTTTTAGGGAAAGGTCTATCGACTCTTTTGATACAAGTATTACGACTCTAGAACTCATCTTCTGCATTCTCAAACTAGACTGTCCCCCTCAGCTTGAAAATAAAATTCTCGATCAACTCATAGCTGATCGTCTCCATCGATCAGATCAATTTTTACCTACTACCTATATTCCACTCTTACAAAAATTTGCTAACAACAAAAAAGCAGCCCCATTATGCTCTTCTATCATAAAATATCTTCCACTCTCCCAGCTGATGTCTTTAATTAGTGAAGAGGTAAAAAAGGCCTCTGTTTTATATCCTCTACTCCCAGTGTTCTTTACAGTACTTATCGAGAAGCGAGCTCATATTTCAGCCGATATTTCTTCCCGTAACACTCTTCCTTTAACAGATAAAACGCTGACCTCTTTTCTTTCATCTTTTATAGATATAAGTAGCAGTACTCACCTACATTCTCTTACCCCTCAAGAGCGCAACTTATTAGGAGAGCAATTTGAAAAAGCTCTTTTTAAAGATGCTCAAAACAAAGAGCCGGGTGCAATCATAGATTCACTAAAGGGTTTAAACGAATTTAAAAAACCAAGCAAAGAAACAATCACTGCTTTTATTGAACTTTTAACAATAGAAGATAAAAACGAAAATAAGCCCTTAAAAGCAAATGAGCTCTCTGTAGCTAATTTCGTTACTTTAGTTACATTTTGCCATCTCAATAAAATTGAGCCTCAAGCATTGAATGATTTGTATAGCTGCTTTGCAGCTATCATAAAAAAGCAAAACAGATTAACGAGCACTCTTCCCAACCAATTAGCGCTCATTTATACAAAATATATAGGTATAGAAACAGCTGACATTGAGTTTCTAGAACGGTGTGAAGAGCTCCTTCTTCCGATCCTCCTAGCAAAGTCAATACCTCCCTATCTTTTCAACGCGGTGCTTTCTTGCATGCTTTCCAGAAATATTGATAAACCTAATATAAAAGAAATTCTTTATAAAGAAATTATACTCTCTGAACATACTAAATTGTATGAACTCTTAGCTTATGGAAGTAATAAAGGTAAAATTCTTGTAGCTGATGAGATAATTATTGAGCTGCTTGAAAAAGGACTTATCTGCACACAACCTTTGACTGATAAAAACCTAAAAATTCTTCATATGGCTGTACGCACTGAAAGACTCTCACTCGTACAGTATCTTCTCACAAAAAAGCACAATGTAAATGAATGTACTACTGGTAATGTAACTCCTATGCACTATGCTGGTATTTCGCTAAATTTTGAGATATTTCAACTGCTTAAGGCGGCAGGCGGTGATCCTCTACAAATCGACAATCAACATGCAACCGCATATACAAACGCGTCAATTAAAAAACAAAGCCCGGAAAGGAAACTAGCGGTTATCGATTTCTGGAAAAAGTGTTTAGGAGATACCCATCCTCTGATTGCGTACTATCAAGCTCCTCCGGATCACCCAGCTACAAAATTAACTTTTGTAAAAGACCTTCTCGCTCTCCCACACCCACTCGAAATTCCCTATCTTCTACAAGACCAAGACATAGCACAGGAAGTGCTCAATCTCTGCTCTCTAGAAAAAGGGCTCCAAATGGTCAAAGATATTCAAATAAAGTATAATCGTACGCCCACTTTCTTGATCCATGCGCTCTTTATACGCTCTTTGTGTGACACCGATACAGCATTTCGCTACAAACTCATGGAAGAGCCCGGTTTTGATCCTGCTTTTGTATACCATCAGCGAAATGGATATACCCCTCTTCACTATCTTATGATGACGAGTGTGCGTCAAGAAGAGCTTGAAAAGCTTCTTTCAAAAGGGATTGATCCAAATGTACAGGATGCTGCAGGCAATAGACCTCTTCAGCTTGCAGCCCTACGAGGAAATTTTGAAGCGCACGAGATCCTTCTCAAGTGGAAAGCTGATCCTCTCTGTAGAAATAAATTTGGCCATACAGGCACAAAGGAGCTGTTTTCTTTATCGACACAACAAGTCGAAACGCCGGAAACAAGGATAGCTCAAAAATGGCTCTACACATTCTTTAGTGGATTTCCAATGCTGCTGAAAGCCCTGGTAGAAGGAAAAAAAGAATTTCCTAAAAATTGGATGGTTAAAGCAACTGGCAATCCTGTAGAAATTGCTTTCCTCATGCAAGATGCATCACAAGCCAAGCAGTGTTATGATGAATTAGGTGAAAAGCTATTCCAGGAAAAACTCCTTGAAGTCCATAAAAAATACCCTCAATCCATAGCAAATAATACAATTAAACTATGTGAAGTTCCTCTACATCACGCTCAGCCTCAAATCTTGAGCGAGGAAGCCAAATAAATAAAGTAAAACTATGCAACCAATTAATACATCAGCCCATTCCTTAGGATCGATACCTCAAGAAGTATCAGACCAGCAAAAAGCTCTTCAACTTGTTCAAAGGTTGAACACGTTTCACACCCAGTATCCCCAGGCAACTGTTGGCGAATCAGTTAAACAAGAATTTTTTAAACTACTACAGTCCCTCCAGCCTCATCTCCCTTTTCTTACAAAAAAACAATTAGTCGAAGTACTCTCAGTCTGTGCTCCTCTTATTAACCCTGAACAGACCCTAGCTCATCAAATTCTTCAAGAAATTGATCTTTTGATTGAACGTAAAGGCTCTCGAGATCAATCAGAACAAGAACTTTCCGTAAAAGAAATACTCTCCTTTTGCACCTCACTCAAACATTGTATAGACCGCCATAAAAATGCACTTACTTGTCTATCTGTTGCCTTCGAGCAGAAAATTGCCTCCTGCCGCTGTAGTGAAGCAATCGACGCGCTTTCAGTATTATCTCGATACAATACAAACCTTGTCACCCTCTTTCAAAATCTCTTATTAAAGAAAAAAGAAAATCAATTGTATGATCTTTCAGAGCTTCCAACGAGAGAACTTATTGCTTTAAGTCAGGC
>JAQGPK010000003.1 GCA_028293095.1 Chlamydiia bacterium
GATGAGATCTCCTAAACGAAAAAGCAGATTTGATCTTGCAACCTTACCTTTTGAATGCCATCATGATGTTTTTACAAGGTAGCTATGGCAAAGAAGAAAAAAATCGGGGTGCTCCTTGTAAATGTTGGTACGCCACAGCTACCCACCCCTGCTTTAGTTTCGCGCTATCTTACAGAGTTTCTCTCGGATCCGAGAGTCATCGATATCCCATACCTTAAGCGCTTTTTTTTAGTTCGTTGCTGTATTGTTCCGCTACGTAAAAAAAGGATCGCGAGATGTTATGAAAGCATTTGGACGGAAAAGGGATCACCACTTCTTGTAAATTGTCAAAATTTTACAAATAAACTTCAAGACGCATTAGGTTGTGACTATATTGTCCGTTTAGCTATGCGCTATCAACTACCCTCACTTGAAGTAACTCTCCAGGAACTCCAAAAATTAGATCTCAGCGAGCTTGTTGTGTTCCCTCTTTTTCCTCAATATGCCTCACCAACAACCGGCTCGATTCTCGAAAAAGTGTCTCAAATAGTGTCACAATGGAATGTAATCCCAAACGTGAAGATGATTGCAGAGTTCCATGATCATCCTCTTTATATTCAAGCACTCGCAAAACAGGGCTCAAAGTACGCCATAGCTGAGTATGATCATATCCTCTTTAGCTTTCATGGACTTCCAGAAAGATTGATGAAAAAGTCATCCCCATCTTATCAAAGAGACTGTCTAAAAACAGCAGCTTTACTTGCAGAAGAGCTAGAAATTCCTCAAGAGCGCTATACTGTAACCTTTCAATCGCGTCTTGGTAGTGAGCCGTGGTGTCAGCCTTATACAAGCGATGTGGTGAAAAAGCTAGCCAAAGCAGGTAGTAAAAAAATATTGGTTTTCTCTCCGGCATTTGTAGCTGATTGCTTAGAGACAATTTATGAAATTGGTGTCGAATTGCAGCAGGAATTTAGAGAATCAGAGGGTGAGTGTTTGGAGCTCGTAGAGGCTTTAAATGACTCTCCTCTCTGGACTGCTGCTGCTAAAACTTTAATTATGGAAAATAGATGAGCCGCCTTATACAAGTTTTTCGAGTTCTTCTCTATCGCTTTAAAACAGATCTTGGATTTTTACGCGCCTCAGCCCTTACCTTTACCTCGGCTTTAGCAGTTGTTCCTGTGCTTGCAGTGATGTTCGGTATTGCCAAAGGCTTTGGTCTTGAAAAAGTTCTTGAAAATCTGATTCAGAGCGAATTTAAAGATCAAGAAGAGGTGATTAAATATCTGATTCAATTTGGCTATACCCTCCTTGATCAGACTCGTGGTGGTTTGATTGCAGGTATTGGAGTCATTACTCTCTTTTACACAGTTTTACGTCTGCTTTCAACTGTTGAAGGCTCTTTAAATGCCATGTGGGGTGTAAAAAACGACAGAACGCTTTCAAGAAAGATTATTGATTTTTTGGCTTTAATTCTGATTTGCCCTGTTTTCTTTGTGATTTCAAGTAGCCTTGCAGTCTACATTACAACCCATTTACAATCTCTCAAGGAAAGTAACCTCTTGATTGAACAGCTACAGCCACTTGTAGTGAAGACACTCTCGATTATTCCCTATGTTATCAGCTCTGCCCTCTTTACCTTTTTGTATATTTTTATTCCAAATACGAGAGTTCAATTTTCTGCAGCCCTCCTCGCAGGAGTCTTTGCAGGCTTTGGCTATCAACTCTTACAAGCTTGGTATATTTTCATTCAAATTCAGGTATCAAAAACTGGAGCGATCTACGGAAGTTTTGCAGCTCTCCCTCTTTTTCTAGTATGGCTTTACTTTAGCTGGATTATCTTTTTGATTGGCGCCGAAATTGTGGCTATTGTTCAAGAAAGGCTTTGGGATCCTAAAATAATAGCGCCATTTAGAGCTCTCTCCCCTTTTGAGAAGGAGCTTGCGTGTCTTGCAATTACAAAGGCAACAGTTGATGCCTTTATTCAGGGCGCGCCACCATTATCTGCTGATATGCTGGCTAAGAAGTTAAAAATGACGATACGGATCGTTCGTGAGCTAATTGATGAACTTGTTGAAGCTAAAGTTCTTGTAAAAACTCTTACAGGCGTTCTTCCAGCAAAGAACCCTGCAACTCTCAATGTTTATGATGTTTTACAAGCTGTAGAAGGTGAAAATCGAATGGAGTCGGGTAAAGAGTCCTCTATGATGGCAACCTTTGATACTTTGATACATGAGGCTCAGTCGCTTGCTCGTCTTTCTGAGCAAAACAAGCTCATTAAAGATATCGTTATAAGTTAGAACTTACTTTTTTAAGATGCGTTTTAGTTTTGTGGGTAACGGGACCTGTATGTTGCCAGAGCACATACCCTGCAGCATCTAGAAGTACTAAAACGACTTGAGAAGAATTCGTACATTTTAATGTATTCTGCAGCTCACTTTTCTTACAGCGTGTAATGCCAACTCTTGCATATTCTTTTTTAGGAATAATTCTTTTTAGGTGGCAAACTGCAAAAGGGCTAATACATTTTGCAAGCCATGAAGTATCCAAAACAGCAAGTGAGTAGATCTCCAGATGTGAAGGAATGAGCTTTTCTTTACGGATTGCAAGTTGCCATGCTTTGGCCTCTTTTGCACAGCCAGATTCAAACCCAATGACTAAGAGAGTTGGCTTTTTTTGAGGAAGCCTGATTGAAGAACCTGTAAGCGTTTCAACTTCTACGGTTGGAAAAAGAGGATAGGAGAGAGCGTTTGCATTGAGTATTGCAACTGAGGAAAGAGTGAAGATGAGTAGATATATGAGGCGCATAACACAAGTTTAATAGAATGGAGGTATGCTGTCAAAACCAAAGAAATAGCAAGAAGAAGTGAAAGATAAGAAGTGGGCTTTTGTGGTTTGAAGCGCTCATAGACTATTTTTAACGCAAAGGAGCGAGTGAGGCGCAAAGAGTAGTAAAAGTATCTACTTTATACTGGACCACAAAATTTGGACCACACAATTTCAAGTTGCAAACCACGAAGTGGTACTTTACCACGCAAGTGGTTACAGTTGTTAGCCGTAGGTGACGAAGGAACCTACGGTATAATCAGGAAGCAAATTAGAGCCAGAAACTGGCGACACTTGCTCAAAGATACATGAGAAAGAACCTGTCTTTTTTATTTTTAACGCAAAGAAATACAG
>JAQGPK010000006.1 GCA_028293095.1 Chlamydiia bacterium
ACGCAGTACTTTCTGATAGGATTGAGAAGTAAGAAAATTAATATTTTCATACTGCTTTAAGCGATCTTTTGAGCCAATGGTTTCGGAAAGGCCATTGCGATCGATCACATTGACGCTAATGAGCGGCTGACGAATTGTAATGGGTTGAAAAAGATCACTCGCCTCTTTCTTTTGAGCCTGTACTGTTGTATGACTTGCGCAGCCTGTTATAAGTACGGCTTGAAGAAGAATAAATAGAACTAATTTTAGATTTTTATTTAACATATTCTCGTTTGATTAAGGATAATTTTAAGGAATAGACTTCATTTAAGGGCCCTTTCTTTTTTTCAATGCGAAAGTCATTGATAATTAGGTGGGGGCGTGAATCAATGGCTTTTTCATCAGCGATTGTGATTCCTTCAACTCTCGATAATATTTTACGAATATCAGCAAGATCTGCCTCGACAGGATGGTTCATAGTCAGAAGTGTTTCATGAAAAGTGGCATAACGCTTCTCGGGATTTTCGGTAAAGGAGAGTGTATTTTCGCCGTTAGTGAGGGAGGTCAGTCGTTTGCGCAAGCCATCTTCTTCCGGATGGAAACCGCAGCCTACAATTTTTTGAATATCGGCGATCTCTTCAGAAAGGAGATCGATCGATTCAATCTGCTTATGCACATAGAGAGGATCTTTTTCGCTACTTTTTTTAAAAACAGATTTAACAAGTCGATTATGAAGCTCTTTTTTATTTCGGCTGATTGTAGTTGTGCAGCCAGTGTCAAGTTCATAGCGCAATGTCAATTGGAGCTCTTTTTTTGAAATATAATCTCCATAAACAAGAATGAGAGGCAGCAATCCAAAAAGAAGCAGATAGATAATAAGGCGATCTTGAGCGATATTTTTCATGGATACTCCGTACGGTCTTTCAGGATAAAAGAGGCATTATATTTGCCTTTTTGCACGCTCCAGCGAATTTCTTCACGCGGATCAATAAAGAGATTAGGTGTATTTAAAGCTTCTTGCAAGCTGCGCGCAGCAAGCGGTGAGGTGCAGGTAAAATCGAGATCAACCTTTACTTGATATCGCTCTTTAGGCCTGCTTTTTTCTGGGCGATGAACAAGCGTGTAGTTCAGTGTTTCTAATTTGAACGGGCTATCTGCGATCTTAATTGTCGGATGGGTTGTGAGCCAGGCTAGTAAGTCAGATACTCGAGGCACATTCGCATGGAGTGCAATTTCATCTTGTGGATCGTTAAACTTACTTTCAATGAAAGCAAATCTTTTTTGTAGATCTGAGGGTGAGAGTTTATGAAGAGGATTCGCTTTTTTGAGCCCTTCTTGTTTTATAAAGGCCTCTTCAATTTCTTCAGGTGTCTTATCATGAAGGGCGACAAATTCACCATATTTTTCTTGAAGAGCTACCTGATCAGGTGCGAGCGCAAGTTCACCAATACAATAGAAAGTAAGGCTGAGGGCGATTGTGAACGAGAGATAAAGAATAAGATCCTTTTTCCAACGGCGCCATTTTCTGGTGTAGGCAAATTCTTCTTTTCGAAAGTTAATAAGGTATTTTTCTTTTTGAAAAGGGCTTTTTAAAAGCGCCATACCAATTGGAGCCGCATATGCTGTACACTCTTCAAGTGTGATCCCTTCTCCAAGAGTCACATTGGCAGGTAGTTTTTGAGGCTGTTCTGTTCGATGGCCTAGTAGTTTTCCAAGTAATGATAAAATTAAGGGATCTTGTTCTGATACACCTGTAAATGTGATAGGTACACTCTTGATATCATCAACGAGATTTTGAAAACTGAGGATAATGCGCGAAAGTTCTCGAGAGTAGTTTTGTAAATGGTTTTCTTGACTCTCTCCTACAGGCTCAAGGCCTAAAGGAAGAGAGCGGATAGCAAGCGGAAGACCCCGTTCGATGAGCATACATGTAGTTTCTGTAGCGTAGATATCGATGATCAGACGAGGTTCATAGCTTCCGAGAAAAAGATCTACAAAATGAAGGAGTCCAACTGCTTTTGGTGCAATGATTTCAGGGTTTATTTCAGAGATTGCAAGCTCATTAATGTACTCTTGAAGATCTGGTTTCTGTACAGAAAAGACTAAAAATTGAGTTCCCTGAGAATTTTGTGCTATCAGAAGTTTATCAAGGACCGCCTCTGTAATGGGGTAAGGGAGAAGGGGCTCTATTTGAAATTGAATGATGGCGTCGATTTCTTTTGCTTTTGTCAGTTGCAGTTCAAGAGGTCTTGCAAGTGTTTTGAGTGTTGGAAAAGAGGTGGCAATAATTGCTTTTTGAAGAGTCTCTTCTGAGAGGTGTTCTTTCAGAATGTCAAGCGGTTTTACATCACTCTGTAGGTCAAGTCTTGCTAGGAGATTAATTGTAATCTTCTTTGGAGTGGCTTGAATGGAGGCAACAAAAAGCTCTTTAAAATCCTGAACAAGGCCAAGATGACTTTTTTGGACAAGGCGGTCTCTGTAAAAGGGCTTTAATAAAAACTTCTCTTTTTTTAAAAAATCTCGAAACGACATTGAAACTCTCTCGTAAAAGTGTTATTATTATAGATTGCAAGGAATAAATCAACATATGCGCCATACAATTCTCTACACAATCATCGATTCATTTTTTTGGATCTACATGATGATGCTCTTTATCAGAATCATAAGCTCTTGGTTTCAAGAGCTGCAGAGTCATGTTATCATTCGATTTATTAGTTTTTATACCGATCCCTATCTTAATTTTTTCCGCCGCTTTATTCCGCCTCTTGGGACGATCGACTTGAGTCCCATGGTTGCTTTTTTTGCGCTTCAGTTCATCGAAACATTCATAAAAGGAATGCTTTTCCGATGACATCAAAAAAATCCTCTACAAAAGCTACCATGCAACTTGGATCTCTTACACTTCCATCAAATATTTTATATGCGCCTCTTGCTGGCTGTTCCGATTATCCATTTCGCAAAATGTCATCACAATATGGAGCAGGTATCGTTTATTGTGAAATGGTCAAGATGGATGCGCTCATTCGAAATGATCCTGGTACATTTCATCTGCTTGACTTTACTCCTGGCATGCATCCAATTGGGGGTCAAATTTGTGGAAGCAAGCCTGAGATTGCAGGACAGGCTGCAAAAATTATAGAAGATCTCGGGTTTGATGTTGTAGATTTAAATTGTGGCTGTCCAGTCGATAAGGTGACAAAGGATGGCAGCGGCTCAGGTATGCTTAAGAATCCAGATCTCGTTGGTGAAATTATCTCGAATATGGTTGCAGCTGTGCGCATTCCTGTGACTGTAAAGATTCGAGCTGGCTGGGATGAAGAGACTCTTGTGGCAGAGCAAATTGCCTCTATTGCTGAGAAGGCAGGTGCTCAAGCGATTACTGTTCACGGTAGAACACGTCAGCAAGGGTACAAGGGGCCTGCAAATTGGGACTGGATTCGAGCAACGAAGCAAGCCGCTAAGAAGATTAAAGTGATTGGAAATGGAGATATTTTCTCACCCGAAGATGCCCTTCGAATGCTGGAGTATACAGGTTGTGATGGAGTACTCATTGCTCGTGGGACATTAGGGGAGCCTTGGATTGCAGAGGATGTTCAGCGTCTCATTGAAGGCCATAAAGCGCCCATACGGACAGTAAATGAAAGGCGCTTAGCACTGCTACAGCATTTAGAATACATTTATGAGTACCTACCAGATCGCAAAGTGGTGATCGATATGCGTCGTGTGGGCTGCTGGTATTTTAAAAAGTCAAAAGGGACAAAAGCGTTTCGTGAAGCAATCACTAAGGCTGCGACAATTCAAGAAATTCGTACTCTTGTTCGCGAATTTCCTCTTGAAGAGCCGGAAGAGGGTGCGGGCTCCTTTCTAGACATCAATCAGTAAATCATTTAAGTCAGTTCAGCCATTTGTATATTTTGTTGGCAGTATCGTTAAATTATTTTAACACAAAGGAGCGAGTGAGGCGCAAAGACGTAAAGAGGGCTGAAAAGGCATTTTGTTCGAGGAAGAAAAACTAACTTAGTAAGTTAAATGCCGTACAAAAGATCTCTTTACTATTCTTTGCGCCTTTGCGTCTTTTGTATTTCTTTGCGTTAAAGCAAAATAATGAGAGTCGTTAATAGAAATTCAAAAACTTCCACCAGAGCGGGCCAATACCTAGCCACACAATGATGTAGAAGATGCTCAGGGCAAAGCCAACCTTCCACCAGGTCTTTAATTCAACAAAGCCTTGAGAAAATAAAATCGGGGCAGGACCAGAGGCGTAGTGGGTAAGGCCACCGAAGAGATTACCGATAAAGCCAAAGCATAAAGCGGCCAAGAGAGGCGGCGCGCCTGCTGTACAGGCAACAGCAAGAAATGGAGCAAACATCGAACTGAGATGCGCTGTAGTGCTTGCAAAGAAGTAGTGGCTATAGAAGTAGATCAGGCTGAGAGCTGCCAATGCAAAGTGCCAGCTGTAGGTTGGGATGATGCGTACAATTTGGGAGGTAAAGTAATTGACAACACCCACATTTTGGAGCTCTGATGCCATCATGATAAGGATGGCCATCCAGAAAAAGGTATCCCAAGCGATCTCTTCACTCAAAATATCTTTCCAGTTTAATACATTCACTAAGAGTAAAAGAGCAACCCCAAAGATGGCTGCCTCTGTTGGATGGACGTGTAGCTGTCCACCGAAAGCCCAGAGTATGAGAAGGACCCCAAAGATAGATAGTGTAATTTTTTCTTTAACAGTAACCGGTCCAAGTGAGGCGAGCTCATCTTTTGCATGCTGTGTCACTTTTGCACTGTCTTCTACTGTACAGGGGATCAGGAACTTAAGAAGAAGAGGTAAAAGTATGAGAGAAAGAAGGCCTGGAAGTAAAGCTGCCAGCGCCCATGTGCTCCAGGTAATGTCAATGCCTGCACTTTTTGCAAACTTGACAACGATAGGATTACCTGCATTGGAGGTGACAAACATCGCGCTTGTGAGTACAGAGCCGTGAAAAACAACCATGGTGAGGTAGGCGGCGACTTTTTTACTGGCTGCACTATCACCGATGACTTGGATTAAAGATTTCAATACAGGCAGGATAATGCCTCCTGTTCTAGCTGTTGTACTAGGGATAAGTGGTGACATCGCGGCTGAACTTAAAATAAGGCCATAGCCTAAACCTAAGGGAGTGCCGCCAAAGAAAGAGACAAAAGCATAGGCAATGCGGTTACCAAGGCCAGTTTTAATAAAGCTTCTAGCGAGGAAGCAGGCCATGACAATTAACCAGATAAGATCATTGGAAAAGCCTTGTAAAATTGTATGTAGTGGCACTGCTTTTGTAAGAGTGAGGCAGGATACTGCAAGCAGTGAGAGCGCTCCCATAGGG
>JAQGPK010000011.1 GCA_028293095.1 Chlamydiia bacterium
ATCTCATCAACCATTTTCACATGTTGCTGAGAAGCCATTTCTAACATTGGAAACATAAATGCCATATCCCCTGCCATAGGAAAAAAGTTGCCCTCGAACAAAAAATCTTCTTTCTTGATCAACTGAAAGAGTTTTGCATAGAATGTTTTTAGATGGCTTGAAACAAAACTGTAGGATCGAAAGCCTCTCTCTTTGTAAATGCTATCTGGAATCAGCTTTGAAGGGGATGCCACAAAAGGCTCAGTTTCAAAACTTCCATAAGTCATCCAGATCTTTTCATTTTCATACTCGTTAGCAAGCCTTTCAAGGGCTTTCGGATGGGTAAGCCAATCATCGCCATCTACACACACGATAATCTTGTGTGGCTCGATTTTCGCAATTGTCATGTAGAAATTTGCAAGTGAGCCTACGCGATCTTTATTGCGAATAAAAGTATTTTTTCCCCTTAGTTTAGAGTTTTTAAGAAAGAGTCCAGCAAGTGCTACTGCACCATCAGTTGAGGCATCATCGATGTAGTAGAGGTGAAAATAGGGGTACGTCTGCTCAGCAATCGAGCAGAGATTCTTGCTTACCCAAGTAGAATTATTATAGGCTGGGACGACAACTGCAAACTCAATTAGTTTTCTCATGATGATAAAATGGAGCTTTATATTTAGAAAAACTCAAGCTCCTTGCTCAAAAGGATTTTTAATCATCCTAAAATTCAATTACTAAATTTGGAAATTCTTGTTTTAAGAGAAGGTACTGATCACTTGTTACTTTAGTATCATCTATATCGAGTATGTGAATGATGCTTTTAAGCTGTGTAAGTAGCTCTTTCACTCCTTCGTAGGTGACAGGACTTCCCATTAAATTCATAACTTTAAGTTTTGGACAATTTTTAGCTATTACATGCAGCCCTTCATCATCGACTTCTGTACCTAGCCCTAAATGTACAAATTTGCCATTTTTAGTGAGATCATCTATCCCTCTCTTAGTGATTAGATGTTTACCATTAAATTGCAAATCAATAAGTTGTGGACAATATACAGATATTTCATAAAGCTCTCTATCCGTTATTTCCACTTTCTCACAATATAGTAAAGAGAAGTGGATAAGGTTTGGACAATTTGTAATGATTTTATCAAGTCCTTTATTTGTGATTAATTCACACATTGTGAAATTTAATTTAATAAGCTGTTTGCATTGAGTTAAGGACTCTACCCCGCTATCTGTTATATGATCATTTTTTTCAATAGTCAGAGCCTCAAGTTGTGTGAATCCGCTGGCTATCGCTTCTAGTCCTTTGTCAGTGATGCTTTCACAATCATATAGTTCCAAGTTCAAAAGTTGTTTACCATAGCCACTCATATTCGCCAAATCTCTATCTGAGAGCTTACTATTTTCAAGTACCAGACTATCCAGCTTACAATCCTGCATTATCTTACATAACCCATCCCCTGTAATTTCAAAAGCATTCAGTAGCTCCAGTTTTCTAAGCTTTTTACAATTCTTAGCTATCGCCTCCGTTCCTTTATCTGTAACCGTATTTATAGAGATATAAAGGTTTTCAAGCTGTGAGCAGTTTTTCCCAAGCCTATCCAACCATTCGTCCGTGACGGTGTTCACCCCAGAGTTACTTGATATGAGGTGTAGAGTTGTAAGTTCTGGAAGCTGTGTAGCTATTGCATCTTTTGTTTTTTCACTCAGATAATGGCCCGCTAGGTTTAAATGAGTCAGCTGTGTGCATCTTCCAAGTGTAGCTTGAATTCCTGCGTCTGTGATGTAGCTGCAACCTTCTAGATTTAGCTTGGTAACATTTGGAAAAAATTTAATGAGAGCGTAAAGCTTGGTGTCATCAAGCGGTAAGCCATGAAGATCGAGATCGATTTTCGCATTCCTTATTCCTTCTAGAGCGTGAAGAAACGTAGTAGAGATTGCAGTGATATCACCGCCTGCCTTCGTAAGAAGGGTATGCAACAGAGCGCCTGTGCTCACAAAGATTTGCTTTAAGAAGGACTCGCGTTCTGATTTTGGCAGACTCAGCAAAGTTTCTAACAATTCTTCATTATCCTCTTTTCCCCGGTAGGATGTGGCTGCAAGTTGACCAAGCAGCGATAGGGGGAGGTCTTTTGAAGTCACCTTCTCTTTTTTAGGTAGTATTGAAAATGAAGCTGTGGATGAGGAAGAAGATGACGAGCTTGATTCTCCGTTATCCTGTTTACGTTTCTTAGAGCCAGCTTTTTCCTTTACCCAGTCAATATCAATAGTTTTTTTCGGAAAAAGAATAGCTGCTTTACTACCTTCTTTGAGCAAAGTAACCAAAGAATCAGAGAGCGCATTATGATTGCGTATATTTTCAAGTTCTTTGGAAAAGAGAGTTGTGATTACGGCTGGGGCTTGACTACCCTCTTGCTTTGCTTGCTCAAAAGCTCGAGAAAACCCTTTTACAATGGACGTTGCTACCGCATCAGTAAGTTGTCCTTTCTGTTTGCCTTGATCAATCCATTGACTGAACTGAGATGAAGAAACGCTACTATCTAGTGAATTCATAAAAAACCTCTTATAAAACTAATTTAATTTATAAACTATATATATAATATTTTATTTATTATTTCAAGTTATTTATATATGTTTATTTAAAAAAGAAAAGAATTAAATATATTGTTTCGAGGTGTTTCTTCTTTCACTTTTTTCAATGCATTCAACCCCCTCCTCAACAAGGATACTATCTAGAACATCACTTGACTCATAATTCAATACTATTTTCTTTATTTACTATCGCCCACATCTTGTAAATGACCCAATACCCACTATTTGTTGAATTATATATAACTTTTAGTATAAAA
>JAQGPK010000037.1 GCA_028293095.1 Chlamydiia bacterium
TGTCTTAAAAAATGGCCTTACCGAAGAGGAGTATTTTCGTTTAAGAGTCTTGGAAAAAGATTTTCCAGGCATTGAACTGCAGCGCATTCCAAAGCGCCACTATCCACAAGGAAAAGTGGGCTCGCATCTTATTGGGTATTTGGGTGCGATGCAAAAAGAGCGCTATGACAAAATCATTAATGATATCAGAGAGCTATCAGAGTATATCCGACAAATAGAGCTTGGACTTGATGTAGAGCCACCTTTAGGAATTGAGTCCCTGCCTGATGCAAAGCGCAAACTCTTTAAATTTCAAGAAAGAGCCTATACACTAAATGACGCCTTAGGGGTGACAGGTGTTGAGGCAAGTTTTGAAGATCAACTCAGAGGCTATGCAGGGAAAAGAATTTATTTTTCGGATGCCAAGGGCAATTTTGTACGTGAAATGCCAGGATCACATCCACCGCTTTCTGGTAAACGTCTCTTACTTTCGATTTCAATTGAGCTTCAAGAATTTGCAGAAAAGCTCATTGCACAGAGCGAAAACGATCGCGAATTAGGCCATTTACGAGATAAGAATCATCAAAAAGAGCCCTGGATGCGAGGGGGTGCCATTGTCGCGCTCGATCCAAATAGTGGCGATATTGTTGCCATGGCAAGTTACCCTCGCTTTGATCCAAATGATTTTGTCGAAAGGGATAATGATGCCAAGGTGCAGCGTTCGATGGAAAATGAAGCCTTTCTTGCCAAAGTATGGAATCAGAGCTTGCCTCTTGCAAGAGAGTACATTGAAGATGCAACAAAAACTGTCTGGAAGACAGAAGAGATGCAGCTTACCTGGAAAAAATATCTTCAATTACTGCTTCCTGTAGGATCTCCTATTTTGCAACATCTTTCCCCTGAGACTCCGATTCAGGATCTGATTGTTCTCCAAAGAGCTTTTGATGAGGTGTTAAAAAGAGCGCCTACTCTCTCCCCACTAGAGGCAATAAAGCTTTTGTCAGAAGAGAGTCAAGAGCCTGATAGACGCCTTTTTCAAGAAGATATTGCCCCCTATCAAGCGATCTTGAACCGCTGGTTTTCAACACTTACAACTCCTTTAGAAAAATTGCTTCTTTTAGATTTAAGTCGTCTCGTGCTGTGTCATGAAGATTTTCCTTCCTCTTCTGAGCTGATTCATGCGGTAGGCGCGCTCACAATTGATGAATTTCGGACTCTTTCTTGTGAGTATGTGCAAGTACTTGATCGAGAGAGGAAAAAGGTGCGTACTGTTTTCCATAACGAGTTCTTTGCGGCGTGGAGAAAAACACATGAGAAGGAATTTTTACAAGCAAAGCGTATTGAGGAAAGACAAAAGAAAAGGCAAGCAAGACCCTACCTCGACTATCTCGACAAATGGGAAAAGGTCCATTTTGACGAATTCTGGAAAAAAGAGCGCTGTGAATATGTAGTAAAGGCGCTAAGTTCTAAAGAGTCTTTATTACAAAAAGAGGTGCTGAGCCTTGATGAAACCTTACGAGTTCCTTTTTTGCGCGCCCTGAAAGGGTTTTATGATTTAGAATATCCCTTATATATAAAATATCGGGGTCTATCTGGAGGACAGGCAAAGGATCTTGCAGCTGTCTTTGTGAAGACCGCAAGTGCGAGCCCTTTGCGCTCCTATGCATTTCGCCAATCCACAATTCAAGGCTCTATTTTTAAGCTTGTGACAGCGTATGCGGGATTGAAGCAGAAATATCTGGATCTGGAAGGTCAATGCACAGCGAATGATTTAAAATTATTTGAAATTCATGATCATACGTTCAAATCGAATGGAAAGCTGTGTGTAGGGAATTTTCCTGATGGAAGGCCAATTCCACAACTCTATAAAGGTGGAAGGATTCCTAAAAGCTTGCATCATGACCTAGGCAATCTTGATATCACTCGTGCCATCGAAACCTCATCAAACCCCTATTTTTCACTTCTTGCAGGCGACTTTCTACGCGATCCCGAAGAACTTGCTAAAGTTGCGAGAGAGTTTGGATATGGTGAAAAGACGGGCGCCAAGATTCCAGGAGAGATTGCGGGTAATATCCCGAATGATCTTGCAACCAATCGTACTGGACTTTATGCCACAGCTATCGGCCAGCATACTCTTATTACAACGCCTCTTCAAACAGCTGTCATGCTCTCTGCGATTGCGAATGGTGGGAAGATTGTCGAGCCAAAAATTGCAACTCTTATTGCAGGTCATGAGGTATGCTTTGAGAAAAAAGAGAATGATCCGACAAAAGAGTTTCTCTTTAAAAAGAGTTTGGCAGCTGTCGGGGTTGATTTTCCGCTCTTTTCTGCTAAAAGCTCCTCAGAGAGTAAAACAGAAGTTTCCTATTTTCCTGCAAAAGTAAAACGCGAGATTTTTCTTCCGGATCAAGTTCGGTCCATGATCCTTGAAGGAATGCGTCGTTCTGTGCAGCGTGCGCTTGATGACCAAGGAGCACTGCCCAGGTTATATGCTGTCCATCCAGCAATGCATAAGGCATTTACTGGTCTGAAAGGTCAGTTTGTCGGAAAAACAAGTACGGCAGAGGTCATTGAGAGAGTAGGCTTTGATGTCACCAATCCTTTAAAAATGTATCGTCATATTTGGTTTGGTGGCATCTCCTTCTCTAAAGGAAATAGTGGTAAGGCTCCGCATCATTCCTTTTTATTTTCAGATCCTTTCGGCACGCCTGAGCTTGTTGTTGTGGTCTACCTTCGCTATGGCGGATATGGAAAAGAGGCAGCTCCCATTGCAGCTCAAGTTGTACAAAAGTGGCGCGAAATTAACCAAAGCAGGTAAAATTTCTTTTTTATGAGGGAGATTGCCATGAACTACAGGCGCATTGTTACTAAAATTATTTCATATTCTTTGCTCTTTTGTTCGGCTTTTTTTCTCAACCCTCAGCTACAGGCGAGTGAAAAAAAAGAACCTGGCACTGCCGCCTATTTACCTGGTCTTGCACAGCTACAGACGTTAAAATTGGCACTTCCTGAAAAATTTATTGCACTCTCGCTCAATCCACAAATTTCTGCAAATCTAGAAATTGGGGTGCTTTGGGGGCCCCGAGAGGTGATAGAAAGTATTTGGGCGCAGCAAGGTCAGGAAAAGATTATTGTGACCTCAGGTATTTTTCGCGCCTCTTTTACAGATAATGTTACCCAAACAGGTGTTGATCAATTTTCATTTGGCACAGATGACGATATAAAATTTGAAATTGCATCCAATGGTGTTACAGATGTTAAAATTAAGAGACTCTACTGGGGACGCTATCCTGTGGTTACGTTAACCTGTATGAGCGCTAAAGGAAAGCCGCAAGCATTTGCTTGGGTTGGCGTGAATCAAGATAGAAGAGTACTCAAAATTGCCTATTTCTTTCCGGATGGTCTTGATATAGATTCTTACCAAAAGGATGTCGCTATTTGGAATAGGTTTATTGAGAAAACAGCGCCTCTTACCCAAACGCATTGAAATGGTGCAGTAGTACCAATCCCAATTTATGAATTTTTTAATCGGGAATGGTATAAAACCTTAAAAAATGATAAGCTTATGTAAATTTTTGTATAAATGGCTATTTTTTAAGGTTATATAAACAATGTCTGCTGAAACCAAGTACGAAAGCAGTGAGTATAAATATGGCTTTGTGACCAATGTCGAAACCGAGGTATTTCCGAAGGGTTTGAATGAAGACATTGTGGCAGCTATTTCTGAGAAAAAGGAAGATCCATCTTGGATGCTCGACTTTAGGCTCAAAGCTTTTCGTAAGTGGAAAGAGATGCAAGAGCCTAAATGGGCAAACATCAAATACGCTCCGATCGATTATCAAGCCATCTCCTACTACTCCTCCCCCAAAAAGCGTGCCAAACTCAATGATTTGAGCGATGCCGATCCTGAGATCCTAAAAACGTTTGAAAAACTCGGTATTCCACTCGAAGAGCAAGCGCGTCTTGTCAATGCAAACGTTGCGGTCGACCTAGTATTTGATTCTGTATCAATTGGCACAACGTTTCAAAAAAAATTAAAGGACGCAGGTGTGATTCTTTGTTCGATGACAGAGGCAATTCACAGCTATCCAGATTTAATCAAAAAGTATCTTGCCAGTGTAGTTCCTGTTGGCGATAACTTTTTTGCAGCCCTCAATTCTGCTGTTTTTTCTGACGGCTCTTTTGTCTTTATACCGAAAGGTGTGCGTTGTCCGATGGAGGTCTCTACCTATTTTCGGATTAATGAGAGAGATACTGGCCAGTTTGAACGGACGTTAATTATCGCTGAAGATAATTCCTATGTGAGCTACTTGGAAGGCTGTACAGCACCAGCTTACGATACAAATCAGCTCCATGCAGCGGTTGTTGAGCTCGTTGCCATGAATAATGCCGAAATCAAATATTCCACCATTCAGAACTGGTATTCAGGCAATCCAAAGACAGGCGAGGGCGGGATTTATAATTTCGTGACCAAACGAGGGCTTTGTCAGGGTGAGCGTTCCAAAATTTCTTGGACCCAGGTGGAAGCCGGCGCTGCAATTACCTGGAAGTATCCAGCCTGCATCTTAAAGGGTGATTATTCTGTTGGCGAGTTCTATTCAGTGGCGTTGACGAATGGCTTTATGCAGGCAGATACTGGAACAAAAATGCTGCACATTGGTAAAAATACTAAATCTACCATTGTTTCTAAGGGAATTTCAGCTGAGCACTCTCATAACACTTATCGCGGCCTTGTGAAGATGCTGCCGAATGCATCAGGCTCTCGTAACTACACCCAATGCGATTCGATGCTGGTTGGGAGTGACTGTTCTGCCAATACCTTCCCTTATATCGAAATTGGTAACGCAACCTCGCAAGCAGAACATGAAGCATCGACATCGAAATTGAATGAAGAGCAGCTCTTCTATTTCCGCTCCCGAGGAGTAAAATTTGAAGATGCTGTGAGCCTGATCGTCAATGGTTTCTGTAAAAAGGTTTTGGATGAGCTACCTTTTGAATTTGCGACAGAAGCTCGCAACTTGCTTGCCTTAAAACTCGAAAACTCAGTGGGATAGTGATGACATTAGAAATAAACAATCTCACTGTTGAGATTGAGAAAAAACCGATTGTAAAAAATTTTAGCCTCAAAATAGGCCCAGGTGAGATTCACGCCATTATGGGACCCAATGGAGCCGGGAAATCTACACTTGCCAAATTTCTTGCAGGCCATCCAGCCTATGATAGCACAGAGGGCGAAGTGCTCTTTCTAGGGAAAAATTTACTTGATATGGAGCCTGAAGAGCGTTCGCACGCGGGTCTTTTTATGAGCTTTCAGTACCCTGTTGAGATTCCTGGTGTGAACACCGTACAGTTTTTACGCATTGCATTGAATTCAAGTCGCAAAGCAAAAGGACTACCAGAGCTTAGTGAAAAAGACTTTGAGCTTTTACTAGATGAGAAAATGAAGGTGATGGAGATCAAGCCAGAGTTTAAAAATCGGAATGTGAATGAAGGCTACTCGGGTGGTGAAAAGAAACGCAATGAGATCTTACAGATGGCAGTTCTTGAGCCATCTCTTGCGATCCTTGATGAGACAGATTCTGGTCTTGATATTGATGCGATGAGAGTTGTGGCCCGTGGTGTGAATAAGCTGATGAGTAAAGACAAGAGCCTTTTATTGATTACTCACTACCAGAGGTTACTCGACTACATTAAGCCCGATTTTATTCATGTGATGGTCGATGGGAAGATTGTATTGTCAGGTGGTCCTGAACTTGCGCTTGAGCTCGAGTCAAAAGGATACGATTGGCTCGAAAATACTCCCGAAAGCTAGGAAGAAAAGGGCAAATATGATGACAATTGACCGCACGGAGTTCCTTTCTTCTTTTGCTGCAGTACAGCAAAGCGAGCCAGAAGTTTTTAAAAAGTTAAGGCAGCGAGCTTGGGAGCGCTTTCTTGAGATTGGCCCTCCTCATGAGCATACAGATAAGTATGCCTACATGCGTCTCAAACCACTCTATCAAGAATCATTTTTGAAGGCAGAGGTGACATCCTGTTCCCAAGAGAGCATTGTAGATGCTGTGCTGCCGGAATGTAAAAATTCTTATATTGTGTTTGTCGATGGCCTCTTTACCGTGACCCTTTCTGATGTGACTGGAATTCAAAGCTCTATTGTCCTTCTGCCGCTTTCAGCTGCTATGAAAAGCTACGGTACACTCCTTCAAAATAGCTGGACAAAAGCGTTGAAGGAAGAAAACGATCCTTTTGCACTTTTAAATATGGCCTGCTGTCAAGATGGTGCTTTTTTATACATTCCGCCAAAATTGGAAGTGACACAGCCCATTCAAGTGATTCATGTTAGTACAGAGCAGCAAAGAGCTGTTTGGCTCATGCCACGCCTGCATCTTTTTCAAGGAAAGCATTCAAAGGTTGTGCTGACGACAACCACCTTTTCAAAAAATTCTCAAAAATGTTTGTTGAATGCACTCACAGAGATCACTGTTGAAGAAGGGGCATCACTTATTTGCACGCAACAGAGCGAAATGAGTGCGGGATGGCAGTTTGAAGCATTGCGCATGAATTTAAAACGCTCTGCCAACTGCAAAATATTCCAGATTGGCAATGGAGATGCGGTTGTTCGCCGTGATAGCAAGATAGAGCTTGCGGGAGAGGCGGCTGAGGTGAGCATTAGTGGAGCTTGGCTCCTCGATAAGAGTAAAGAAATTCATGTGAATATACTGATTGAACACCAAGAGCCCCATACTCATTCGATGCAGCTTTTTAAAGGGGTTTTAACGGATTCTGCTCAGTCAAATTTTCAAGGAAGAATTTTTGTGCATAAAAAGGCACAAAAGACAGAGGCCTACCAGCTGAATAATAACCTTGTGCTCAGTGATAAATCTCATGCAAATAGTAAGCCTGACCTTGAGATTTTTGCAGATGATGTCAAAGCCTCTCACGGTACGACGGTTGGTCAGCTTGAACCAGAAGAGCTTTTCTATTTAAAGGCTCGTGGTTTTTCAGAACAGGATGCCAGATCTTGTTTAATTGCAGGCTTTTGCCGTGAAGTGTTGAGTGAGCTGCCCATTGCATCACAGCGGGCTGCTGC
>JAQGPK010000080.1 GCA_028293095.1 Chlamydiia bacterium
TATAAATTTACTGAACAAGAATATGTAACTCAATTAGATAAAATAAAATTCAAGGCACTTAACCAAGAGTGTCTAAAAAGAATCCCTTTGCTAAACAGAAAAGATCTTTCAACTGTTTTTGATATAGTAACAAAGAAGTACTCCTATGATGTAGATGGTATGCTCACGACTTCAGCTTTAGCCTCTTTCAAAAGTAGAGATCACGACGACTCTCTTGATCAGCTCTCAACTGAAGATCTCGTACAGCTTGCTAAAAATTTACCCCCTGCTACTGTAGACTCTCCTGCATTTGATGCTCTCTTGATTGTTTATAATGAATTCATGAAGCTACAACGTCTTCAGATGATTCAAGATCCTGATCTGATGCTTTCGGCACTTGAATATTTTTCCGATATAAAAAAAGATATTATACCGCTTTTATTGTTTATAAAGGATCAATTTTTCTTTGATAAAACAAAAGAGAAATTTACTTTCACGAAAGTAACAGGATCTCAGTTATTTTCGTTATATTTAAGGCAGGTTGTTGAGCTAGATGGAAAAATCAAGAAGAGTGTACTAGCTACAAGCCTTGTGAATCTTTCTGTACTGACTTGGTCTCCTGTTTAAATGGGAGTACAATTGATATACCTAAAGCATCGAGGCGACCCCATTTTTCTACAATTGTAGGAACTAGGATCGTTTCTAAACGAGAATGCAGAGCTAAAAGAGTGTTGTATGCATAGACTCCGGTAGCTTGAACATCTGTCGATTTAGGGGAGTTAATCTCAGCTTCTCTTGGTATTAAATTATCGCTCAGTAGAAGAGTGCCCGGGCGAGAAAGAGCAATGATAAGAGGCAAATAGGTGGGGTAGCTGTCTTTATCAGCATCTAAAAAGATAAGATCAAAAGGCTCTACTTTAGTAGTGATCATATCTGTAAGAAGATCTGCAGCATCACCTTCAAGTAGATGAATCTTGGATGAGCTCCTCTTAAAATTGCTACGCGCGATTTCAGCATGTTTTGGATCGAACTCAATTGTTATGATTTCAGCATCAGGTGCACCTTGAGCAAGCCATAGAGTGCTGTATCCTGTGAGAGTGCCAATTTCTAATATTCGTTTTGGCTTTTGTAGTAAGGAGAGCATGTAGAGGAGTTTACCAACAGCTTTAGGAACAGAAATATCCGGAATTCCCTTCTGTAAACTCGATTTCTTTGCTTTACCAAGAGCATCATTTTCATGTACAAAAGTTGCAGTGATATATTCACTTATAGCGGCATTGCGCTCATTTGCTGTCATAGGTCCCACTATGGTAGAGCCATTGATGGGCAACTTTTAGAAATTTGCTTTTTTCTGTAAAGGTTGCATCACGACTCTTTTGTTTAAGATGCGCTGTAAAAGTTACAAAAGCTTCGTTTTCTCCATCAATACATTCTAAAATTGTTAAATTCTGGAAGTCTGTGCTTTTGCAAAATTGTAAAATTTCATCTTTCCACTGCTCCAAGTTGTTGTTGTAGGCGGGGCTCTCAGGATGAGTGGTCTGTATAATGTAGGCAGCAAGCTTGTTTGCGTACGCCGAATAGCGCGAACGCATAAGGAGGAGTGCCGTTGGTGGAGGATTGCCATCATGAAAGGGATTACAGCAATCAGCGTAGCTTTTTTTACTATGGCAGGCACAGAAAATTTTTGAAGCAGTGTTTGTCATAGGGTAGCTACCATGTTTTAATAGTAATTTAAAAAGTATAGCGCATGAGCCCTTTTTTGCGTTTTACAAAATAAAATGGGAATTACGGGAAGTTCTTCTTGACAGGGTTTTTAAAGGATTTATATAGTGCACAGAAATTTTTTTTTCATCAGTAGCGGCTGTAAATACCTCAATGAGCGCAAATAAAGAGTTTACAAATGACCTCTATCAGTTCTTTAGACGCAGATTTTCTCAGGCAATTACAGATTAGTGTAGATAGCGCAGCAGCTCCTTCTTTTACACCTATGGCTCAAATGCAAGCATCGCCTTATTACCTTTCTCCTCGTAGTGGTGTCAAAAAAGAGCTCCGTGTACTGCAATTACATAGCGATCAACCTTTATCGCCTAGTCGTAAGAGATTAGTTATCAACCCTCCGATTTCCTCACGAAACTCTTCAACTAATTTATTACCTAATTACAACTACTCTCCTTCATCAAGCCCACCAAGCTCTCCGCGACTACCATCCCCCCATTCTGTTTCTGAAGCTGCTACGCCTCATTTACCTTCACGAAAGGTAGTAGCTATGCAGAAGAAGAAAATGTATCGAAAAGAGGGGAAGAAGTCGCTGTTTGACTCCTTACCCAATAACTGTATTTTTTCAATTATCGATTTTTTTAAAAGAATTAACAATGGCGGGTTTCTTGCAAACAAAGATGTTGCGTCTCTTTTTCAACTGTCGAAAGAGATGCACTCTCTTAAAAGGCAATTTTTAGTCGATAGAAATAGAGAAGTATCTGCACTTCTCACGGCGCAAATCCAAAAAGAACGTTTTCACCCATTTCTTATAAAAATTTTTACTGAGATAGGAATGAAAGTTAGCCGCTTAGATTTGAGTGCGATGCAGCTACAATCTGATTTTCCTGAAAAAAGAAGTAGCGGGTGTTGTTCTCCTAAGTCAGAAAAGTCGATGATGACAAATTTAAATTGTGTTCAGTTAGTAAATTTTTTTCCTAATAGTACTCATTTACGTGTAAGCGGTTGTAACTTGACTGATTTTTGCCTTAAATGGTTTGCAAAGCTGCCGCATATAACGCAATTGGATATTTCAAATA
Source organism: Chlamydiia bacterium (assembly GCA_028293095.1). Lineage (GTDB taxonomy): Bacteria > Chlamydiota > Chlamydiia > Chlamydiales > FEN-1388 > JAHFTM01. The sequence goes on from JAQGPK010000080.1 coordinate 2,775, forward strand.
ACCCTAAGATTACAGATGCAGGGATATCTCGAGAGCTAGTAGCCGCACTTGAAGTTTTAGATATAGGTAAATGTGAGAGCCTTACCGATCAAACACTTGCAACTCTTGGTCGTTATGCTAAAAAACTTACGACGCTTTCTCTAAAA
>JAQGPK010000110.1 GCA_028293095.1 Chlamydiia bacterium
TCATATGACTGATTCTTGTAAAAAAAGTAACGCGTTGCTCCTTGTGAATAATTTCTATAACACTAAAAAAATAAGGTAAATATATGTCATCCTTTGAATCACTACCCGCCTATCTTAACATTGGGGCATCAAAAGCTGCAGATTTTGGTCGGTCTGTTTGCAATCATGAGAAAATAGCTCCAACCGCACAAAAAATCTCCGATTTCGTAAAAGACAACTATGCTATTATTTTCAGTCTTTTTTCGGCTTGGTCATTCTTATCAGCACCACTCCCCTTCACTTTTATAGGACTTACATCAGGATGCTGGCTCTACGACAAAGAAATTACTATAAATCCAGGTAATACTGTCTATAAAATAGCCTCTCTCTTAGATGAAGAGAACCATATTAAGCTTGTCATCGCCTCTCTTGTGACGCGCTTTTTTATAAGTGTAGATCTTGCAGGTGTAGGTATTGGTTTTCTGACTGGCTGCTCTATTCGCAAATTTTTTACAGGGTAAGCCGTGACCATTCACACATCTACTTGCACTTGATCCAATGATCTAAAAGTGCAAGTAGATAGGTTCAAAATTACCCTAAAAAAAATTCCGCTCAGAATAAGTTTCTTTATTTAAAAAATTAAAATTTTCGCTTAATTCTTTTCTCAAGTATCTTCTCAGTTTCTTTTACCTTTAAGGAAAAGCATGCACCCGACATACCCGGTTCTGTCTAGACAACCAATAATACTTAGCGCTACCTATGATTTCAGAAGAGCGAAAAAAAGATTTGTCAAGTCGTCATCAACTTTAGAAAAAATCTCAATAGATCTACAGCTTATTGTAGCAGCATTTCTTATAAACTCTAAAAATTATTTAAAAAGTGACCGTAATCTTTTTAAAACAGCCTCTTCATTTGCCTATTTAGAAAAAAAATTTATCGCAAATCAAAGTTCATTTGAAAAATACCTAATTGCATCAACGATTACTAGCCGCATTTTTGTAACTAAAAAGGATAAGGTACAGCAACATGGTGATCCTATACGCCCTCTTCCTTTACTCCAAGAAAGGCTCACTGAAATGGCCTCTTCTCTTACATGCCTTGATTTATCTAAAAAAACCAAAACCTCTCTTTTATTCAAAATACGTACTCTCTCACTGAAAGCTTCAACACTTTCCTTACGAAGAATATTAGATTTTTTCCCGAGACTTTACTATCTTAATACGCAAAACTGGGAAGTTGATTATACAAAAATGAAAGACCTCCCTCCCTACCTTTCTCTCAAAATTTTGAAACTAGAAAGTGTAGATTTTAATAAAGAAATGCTTTCTATTCTTTCTAAATTCACCAATTTAGAACAGATCGCCATTGAAACGCCTTCGAAAGCTCATCATCTCTGCACAATCGAAGACAAGGAAATGATACACTTTATCCATACTCACCCCTTGCTGCAAACAATCATACTACCACCTACGTATCTTACGGATGATGTGTTAGAAGCAATTAGCTCTCTTTCGCATTTAACAACTCTAGACATAGCGAGTATGCACTTTACAGATGTAGGAATGCGCTATCTATCAAAACTCACAGGGCTTCGTGCTCTTTCAATAACAGGCTTACTTACAAATAAGGGAATTGGATATATAATTTCCTTGAAGAACCTAGAAATGCTCGTACTTCGTAGATCAGAATTTATTCATACTATTAGCCAAGAACTGGCGATTACAACGCCGGAAGATTCAATTTTAACAAATGACGCTTTTATACCTCTTGAGAGCCTTTCTAAACTAAAGATTCTTGCCATTTCCGGAGATTTTACACCTGATATTAGTGCTCAGATCAAAAAAATAAAGTCTTTAGAAACGATTGTACTTAACAATTCAGAGTGCGGTGTTGATACTCTGACATTTCGCAAACAATTACAAAGAGACCTTCCATATCTTACTATCTATTATAATGAAGAAAAAGAAGATGAACTCGTTCAGAATCTTTACAAAAGCCAATTTTATATAAAAAATATGTGAAACTGGCTTTGCGACTACAATGAAAAAAATAGCTCTTAACTAATCTTTAAAGAATTTTCGAGCATTTTCAAGTTAGGCACTCCATACATCCCTTCAAAGTCATCACGGCGAGCTTGTATTGCAGAACGAATCTCTTCTGGCTTAAAGCGCTCTCCTAATGCCTCTGTGTAGTAGGTAAGATCATCTTCAGACCAATCTGATGCCACGTTTGGTTGATACGCAATAGCAACCCAATAGACCAGCTCATCTGCTAAAAGTTTCATACGATCGTCTTCAAGGTAGGCTGCAAGTATAGCAAAACCTGTATCGCATGCCTTTGCTACTACTCTACCAGGGCCCTGTCCTGGAGCTACTTTCCAGACAGCACCTCCAATCTCTCTCTCAAAATCATTAAAAAAGCGCTTGTTATTCTCTTTTGTCAAAGTAGTTAAAGGCGCCTTCATAAATTGAGCGATGATCTTGTGGATAGCTTTTGTATTCTGCTCATCATACTTTATTACGGGGCTTTTGGATTTAGATTTAGATTTTTTAGTTTTTGATTTCGCTTTTACCTCTTTTGTTACCGCAAGCATAGCCTTCAGTTTACGATAACTAGTAACGCCTAAGATACTCCGACTTCTATCATTGGTTACAAAAGACTCTAACGTTGCATGGTCGGCTTTTACAAAATTTGCAAATTCTTCAAAATTATCAGTGTCAAGCTTTCGAAAATGTGTCAAGAGGCGCCTAATTGTCTCTTGGATCTCTTTATCAGAGATAGAGTGTGTGCGCAAACAGATAAAGAGATCGTCCGCTAAGAGACTATTTCCAAGGGCATGTTGCACCATGCCAAAATTCTCCGTCATCAGTCTAAATATGGCACCTTTATCCTTAAATTTTGTACTCTCTAAAAGAGCAGTAGCAAATTCTGAAGCATCGATTACTTCGTTACGTTTGATAGCACTATGCACTTCTTTATAAATTTCACGCATGACACAGTATTTTGTGAAATCTAATACAAAAATGTATTGGAAAAGATAATAAATGCCTCTCAAAATGCCTTGTTGCCAGTAAGATTTCTGGATTTTTCTGGTTGTACCATCAGAACGAAGTAAAGGGGATGTATCCGCACGACTTTGACTTACTTCTGGAAGGACTCTCTCAGCAACGGTGGCTGTAGCTGATGGAGGAGTTGCAATGGCAGCTAAAACTCTACGACCTGCAACTGAACGTGTGCTTACTCTAGTAGAACTTTTTTGTTTTTGGGCCTCTTGGCTAGGCTGTCTGCTTACATCTATGATAGTAGAAAGTGAACTCATTATTTGCTCTCCTAAATTAAAAAACGGTAGGTACGCTTACATCGTATACCAAACACCTTTTTTCAGAAGCAATTTTTTAGGAAGAACTCATGAATATATTCTAGAAAGCCGTTGAAGGTTATTTATAAAAGGATAAGCAGCTCTCTCTTAAACGATTTAGTGCTTTTAAATATATTTCCAACGTGTATCGCCGGTCAACTTATCATCAATTTTTGGTTGAGAATCTTCTTCTTCGCTAAACTCCGGAACATTATTTCTTAATGACTTTGCCACTTCAAGATGCTCTTCCGCTAAGTCTTTTAATTCTTGAGCCGCCTCGCCAGTTAATTTTTTTGCCGCTTTTTCTAAGTCAGAGGCTTGTTTTTCATGCATTTCGATTTCAGACTGGATTAATTCCGCAGTGTCCATCACTTCGGTTTCTAGCGGCGTGGTAGGTTTCTGCTCTTTAATTGACTCTAATAAAGAAGGGGTGTATTTTTTCTTTTCTGGTTTAACCGTTTTTCCATCCTGTATCTTTACTGTAATAGTACCTGCTTTAATTACTTCTACGGATCTTTTAGCAACAGGAATTGGCTTTGGAATACTTTCTAAAGCGGCATGCGATGTTTTTCTCGCATTTTGAATACTTTTTAATTTTTTAAGATTTCCTTTACTTTCTAAACCTTTTAACTCATTTTTTATATCTTTTGCAGCTTTTGCAGCATCTTCCTCTGCCTGCATTTGCTTATCCCACTCCTCTGCAGTCATTGTCTCACTTTCTATTTGCGGTTCCTCAATAGGCGTTATATTTTTATCTTTTAAAGAAGAACCTAAAGAAGATGAGGCGGATTTAGGAGTGTTTTGCATGACTGTTCCAGTAGTTTCCTCAGCGCTGCGCTGCGGCGTAGAAATAGCCGAGCCCTTACCATTTGCTGTACTATCCACTGTTACTCCACGACGTCTCCCAATCTCTTGCCCTTCCGGTAACCATTCCCCCACCTCTGGCTCAGAGAAATGGTTGACTTGACTATCTTCTGGTTTCTGTATCCCGTTTGTATCGTTTGGAAATGAAGATGGATTATTTGGGTTTATATTAGTCATATCGACGCCTCTATTTTCAGTTTATATACCTAATTATATTTTTTATAACAGAATTCTTAATAATTTAATACAAAATAATAAAATATATTTTAATTTAATATAAAAGTGTTATTATAAGGTTTAATATAAAAAGGTGATTTTATGTCTTCTAGTTATGATGCTGCAAATGTTCCAAAAACTGATGCTACTTCTCCTGTTTCGGGAGCTAGACCTCTCACTCCACCGCCTATTACTGAAGGGGGATTAATAACCCCCGGAGGAAATTCACTAAAGGCAAACAACCCACCAACTAAAGGCTCGGGTGCGGAAGGAAGCGGAGAAAACGTAAACCAGGTGGCTTCCCAAAAATTTGCAGCGCAAGCTGAGACAGCCAAAGAGCGAGAAGCTTCTGAATATACAACATGGGAAAAGTTTGAAGAATCAATGCCTCAAACAAGGAATAGAAGAGGGCTCGAAGGTGAATTAAGCAGACCTGATACTGATGTTAAGTCTTTAACGCGAACTGATATTAATAAGAAAAAAACTGAAATTATGAAATCCACGGAACTTGCTGCACGAATCTCAGGACATTCTGTAACGAAAAAACTTCCTGTTAATGCCGAGAAAACTACGGGTGTCGTAGCAAGACTGGTCTCAAATATAGAAAGCCGTGAACAATTTCCTGAAATCACTAAAAAAGTTTTGAATGCGGAACAACTAAAAGAACAAATATCCAGACTAACCGAGGATGTTGCACAGCACGCAAAACTACTCGACGATGCAGCAACATCTCGCGAAACGTTGCATGAAGAAGTTGCCGAACATAGAAGCGCAATCGTTCGAAATGAAGGTTTAGTAACTGCAAAACTGTTGTCTCAACCAGATTGTGAAGAACAAAGGAAACAATTGCAAAAAGAGATATCTAAAAAAACAGGAAAAGCAAAAGAATTCGATGGGCAAGCAAAGACTCTTTCGAAGGTAATCAGAGAAATGAATACACGATTAAAAGAACTTCGAACACAGCTTACAGAGCAAAATTCTCATGTATCCACAAGCGCAAAAAATAGTGCCCAGATACGCTCCGAGTCTCAGGCACCCAAACCTACATCAGCTATAAAACAACAGCCTGCTGCAAGTGTAGCACCTCTTTCTCAAGCAAAAGTGGATGCTCCAAAGACTAAACCTGTTGAGAAGCAAGCGACTAAACCGCTAAAATTTACAGAGGAAATAACAAGTAAACAAAATCTAATAAAAAAAATCGAATCGAATCTAGTTGATCGATTTAAATTTAGAGAAAAACTTTCTGAGCTAAAAACCGAATTAAAATCCCTACAAAAACTTCAAAGCGAGTTTCAAAAACAAGGTTTTAATGAGGTAGAGATGGATGCGGCTCATCTCATTATTAATCAACTCAAGAGTATGGATCCAAAAGAGATGACTCCTGAGCAACTTGACCTATTTTTTAAAAAACTTGAGGCTAGTGGTCTATCCACTCAATTAAAGAGTTCAAACTTTGATGCTGGCTTAACAATTGGAAAAATTTTACACAAGGGGTTTACTACTATTATAGAAAAAGCCCTCAATGCCGCTCAAGTCAAAAATTTTACCCCTGAATTACTCATCCATTGGACAATCATTGCTCATACACCGGGATCAAGTGGGGCTAATAGCGATAGCATGAATACCCTAGCAGAAATTCTACTCAAAAAATTCGGGGTGGGTGATATTTTAAAAACTCTATCAAAAGAAAAAGATGATTATAAGGGTGTATTAGGTGGTGAAAATTTCTATGCTTTAGAAAAATGTCTTTCAACCACAAAACAATTGAATGATACCGGCTATTCACAAGAAGTATCATACAAACTTGCAGTTCACCTCAACAAAGCTAAAAAAATAGCATTAGACCCCTCAAAGACAGAGCAACTCAACACAACGTTTGATGCAATCACGGATATTCTTAAAGAGCAACTTCCTCCGAAAGGCGCACCGAGGGCCGAGATTAAAAAAATGCTAGATCCCTTATTAGAGCAGCTCGGTAGTAATGCTTCGAAACTTGTAGGCTATGCCCTAGAACAACAAATACCTAAAGAAGATCCGAAAGGGTTTCTCCGAGGAGAGCCTGTAGCTATCCGTTTGTATACTGCGTTTATGGATAAACGAGTTGGTATCGGATTAACCGAAAATGTGCTCCAGCCTTTATACAGGAGCGCGGCAAGTTCATCTATTGGAAAACTATCATCCTTACCTCCACAAAGTCAAGAATTTACGACTGCAGAAAAACAGGCAGTAGGGATAACCAAAAGCGCTTTTTCAAGTATTCATACAGAAGTTGTAAAAATGAGTAATGATCCTGAAGTACGTACTATTAATGAAAAATTGTATGCGGCCACAGAAAAATATTTTACCCAGTACCTATCAGATCCAGTAAAAGGCGCTGATACAGCAAAGCGCATGATTACAGCTCAACTATTTCTTCGCTTTATTACTCCCCCAATCCATGAACATATGTTGAAGACTCTAAAGAGCAATAAAGACGCTAGTAGAAATTTAATGGTGATGGAGAAGACTCTTCAAAACCTCGGCAATCTAGCAGCTACAGGTACTGATGCTGATTCAAAAGAAGCATATATGAAATTTTCTCGAGATTTTACTAGAGATAATAGAGCTACAATTTTAGGGCTTGCAGATTCTTTAAATGGTATGAAGCCTAAGTAAGGAAAATAACTCTTTATTACACAAAAAAAGAAACACGAATATAATTTAGGAGAACATATGACAGAACCAGTTAATAACGATCCAGCTATAACAAAGTTTAACGAACAGTTTAAGGATGGGAAAAAACCTTCTTGGTGGAACCGAGAGCAATTAGTTCTTAGGAATGGTAAACTAGAGTGTAAGTTATTAAAAACACTTGAGAAACTGAAGGTATGGACAGGAATAGGACTAACAGAAAAAAATTCAGCTAGATTAACAGATATTGCTGCTCATATAAGCAAAAATAATATTGTAGTTCTTCCAGATTCTGTACTAGGCAGAAAGTATGCAAAATATATTAAAAACAAAATCACTCCGCTTAATCTGAAAAAAACCATAACAGCCGAAATCGTGAAAAAGGCCGCAGAAATTATAGCGCCATTTAAAATTTCTATAGCTAACAAAGATTTTGACGATGCTAACGAAACTTCAGTCGAGACAAAAGGTATGCTGTCTGATACTCAAAGAGCACTTAAAAACCTCTATGACAAAGCAAAACCTCAGACATCCGCTGAATATGCTGCAAAACTTGATCTATTCTTGGCAATGGATAACACCTCACAAAACATCTATTGGAGTGAGCTTCCAGACATTGTAACAGGGATGAAACCTGAAGACTTCAAAGAGCATCATAAAGCAAAATTACAAAACTTTATGCACCGCACAATCAAACTCTCAGGTGATTCAGATTATACGAAAACTGCCGTAAATCTTATTGAAATCGTCCCGCTTTCTGTGTTTGAGAACTCTAAGATTACACAATTACTTCCTAAAAAGGGAAAAATTAGATCCCTGGAAAACAAAGAGTTAAAAATATCCATAGCACTACTAAATCGCATTTTCAGCAATCCTTCACATACAGCAAAGCCTTTACCTACAGGTACCGATTCCGAAAGAGATTTATATAAAACTAGCCAAGACAAGTTAGATGAATTTATACAGTTAGCACATGAGATTGCAGAAACAGTTCTCGATAAGTTACAGGGTTTAGTTACAAAAATCAAAGGTAATCAAATAAAAAAACACAGTGCAATTCCTACACTCACTGACCTCCTCTTCTTATTGGAGCAACTGCCATTATCTGTTATTAATGGTAAAAAACTTAAAGAGTGCGAAAGCGCAATTACTACTCACCACGTTTCCGACGATGCAGAAAACCGATTATCTGCTCTACTAATAAAATGGATACCTCAGCAGTTCGCCAGCCTTCAATATGCCGCAGAAGCCTATGATTACGAAAAACTTATAGCTCTTGCCGAAAATACACCACCTGGTATTTTTCGAGATTCCAATGCTACATCGAACAGCGATCTCAGATCTATGAATAGTCAATTAAATAGAATGGCTGGAGCTATTAAAAATAGCTTAGCTCAAGAAATGCGGTATACCGAAAAGGATCACCCAACCATACGCGAGCTAAATAAACTAAAGACAGCTGCCGCAGATGCAGTAGAGAAACTACTTTAAACTATCTGAAATAATCATGCGATAAAACAAGAATTAGTAATTTACTATTTATAGAGAGTGAAATAGAGGTTTTATGGGACAAAGTGACTTTAGTTTTACAAATGCAAACTATTCGACACCAAAACCAACAGACACAGGGTTCGAGATACAGCCAGCTAAAAAAGAGAAAAAAGCTCATACAATCAAGAAAATGAATCTGGCTATACAATCAATCACTCACGAAAAAAACTTTGAAATTAGAGCAAAGAAAACTCAAGAACTGCAAACATACACAAAAGCTTTAACAGCCTATATTTCTGGAAAATCAAACGCTATACAGCGGCTCTTTAGTAACCAGTTTGGCTCACTCGCAGATCTTAAAAAGGTCGAAGAAAAACTTGAATCACTCGAGAAATCGCGTGCCTCTCTTCTAGAAAAGCAGGGACTCGCTATTACTAAGATTCTCTCTCAAAAAGAGCCTAATCTTGAAAAACTAGGAAAAGAATTAGCCAAACTACCTCGAAGCGAACTGACAAATAAACCTTTTAAAGAGGCTCTAGATATATTCTTCCAATCTTTTTCAGGTATCGCCTCAACCCTCGATAAAACTAAAAAAACATCTCTCTTTAAAAAATGCGCGGCATACGCAGTTGAACTGGACCCCTCTCTGATGAAGCTCAATAACGCCCTTATGTCCCAGGGCATATTTTCGGAAGAGGTCGCAAAATGTACTATTGATACCTGTAGAGACCTCATTAAAAAGGCGGGATCTCCCCTGCCACCCCATTTAAAAAATGTTGAGGTCGTCGTGGCTCTAAAAGAGGTAAACCAAGACATTTCTGCGTATGAACTCTTAATGACTGCATTTCGTACTATCGCTCTTACTCAAAATGTCGCTGAAAATAACACCATCATTCACGAGGCACGCAATTTTTTACAGCTTACTGCAACAGCCTTAATCACTATCCCGCAGATCATTATAGAAAACATTACAAAGTCCTTTGCTGAAGCAACTGAAAAAGCCACTCCCCCGCTTACTGAGCAAATGGAACATTTGAAAAATATCGTCACGCAATACCAAGCGATCAGCGAAATAGGGGAAAAGACGGGAAAGATTACTCCGCAAGAGGCTCTTCAAACTGCTTTTATTACTGGATACGAGATACCGAAAATTCAAGATATTCAGCAAACAATTCTAGGAAGTAAAGAAGGTCTTAGTATCCTCTCTAAAGAAAAAACTAAATTGACACATGATCTCTATATCGATGCGCAAAAAGGCGTGCGCAAAGTCTATGTGCTCACAAACCATGTCTTGGGCGAAGGCAGTTTTAAAAAGGCGACTAAAGCAGTTGAATTTGTTTTTAACAAAACCATACTGCAAGCTAAAAGACCAGTTGCTCATCTCACTAGTAAGTGGAGCCCAAATTCCGAGACGGTTAACGAAGAAATACATGCTAACCGTGCACTCGCAGGACCGAATGTCCTCACTATGCACAATGCAATGTTGCTGCAGAAGAACAATAGTTATCAACTCTGTGCTTTTTCAGAGCTTTGTGAAGGAGATCTTTTCCATTTACGCCAAGACAACAGACTTCCTAAGGATTCATTATCACGAATTAAAGTGATCAAAGAACTTCTTGAAGGGCTTGTTTCTATTCATGAAAAGGGATGGTCACACGGAGATATAAAACCTGAAAATTGTTTTATGGTAGAGGGCGTTGCAAAAGTTGGGGATTTAGGAAAGAGCCTCCCAAGTGAACTCTTTCATGAAAAGCCTAATAATACAATGGCGCCCTACAGGATTTATGGGACACCCGGATATAGTTTGCCAACGCTTCCAACGATTCAAAACCCCTCAGCTAAAGATGCACAAAGAAACGACCTCTATGCACTTGGTGCAACATTTTTAGAGCTCCAAAAAGGAACAACTGAAGCATTTCAGATAACTATGGAAAAGGATGCAGAGCGTTACAACCTAGTTGTAGAGCAAGAACGCGATAAAGCCAAGTTACAATTAATGGGCATTGAGGAATCACGCCTTAAGGTAGTTACTGAAAATAACAACAAAAAGCTGCAAAAATTACAAAAATCTTCATCAACAGAAGTTGAAGGGGCTGTAGTTGCTGAGAATGAATATTATAGAAATCAAGTCATCAATGATCCACCAACAGTGAATGAACGAATTATTCTTTTGATTCTCAAGCTGCGGTCTCCCGAGATGAGTTCGAATGATCCGCTTGTAACTGGAAGAGCTCTTCTGCAAGAAGCTGCAGAAATCTACGATAAAGCTGTTGCAGAGGCTACAAAGAAGGTGAAATAACTACAGCTTCCATGAGAGCCTTAAACTTTTATTATACTATTACATACTCGCAGCTGGCGGTGGTATAGAAGGATTTACCACAGCGTCTACTATTTTCTGCAGCTTACTCAATTTTTCCTTTTCTTCTGTTTTTGACTCTGGAATTTCTGCAAAAAGTTTACGTAATGCCTGTTGAAGTTCAGCTATTCTATCTGGAGTGTTAATTTGACTGATGAGTGCATCAGGATTCTTACTTGCGCGCAACACCCTAACAGCATCCTCTATACTTAAAGCTGAAAGAAGATGTGAAGGATGTAGGTATGTAAGCTCTTGAGTTGCTTTTTCTATAAGATTTGTCAGTAGAGAGCTTACTTTTTCTTTTTCAGGCATGTCTTGCTGATTTGACTCAGTAAGGACGGCCTGAAGTGTTTTAATTGTATTTTGAGCCTGTTCTACAGCTTGTAACCGTGCAACTAGATCGAGACGCTCATGTGCTATATGAGCCGAAGCTAACTCTTTCCCTAGTGCCCTTCCTTCTTGAAGTATAAAATCTTCTATTCTTTTCTTTTCCAACACTTTATTATGTGTAAATCTTATTTCAGTATAAGGCATCCCTCTTGCAGGTTTTGTTACCTCTATCTTTGTGCCAGCAATAGCACGAGCTTGTTCAAGATCACCTTCTTTGTTAAATCCCATATAAAATTCAGGGGGGAGCACTTTTTGATTATGAATATCCTGAACTGCTTTTTCTAAGTAGTGGTGCTCATTTATATCTTTAGGGGTTTTACTGTTTTTACGCTTTTGTGTTTCGTCTGTAATTTTAGAGGTAACAACTTCCATTAAACTCTTGTAAGATCCAAGAAATTTTTCAACAAATGGTTTCCATTCCTTTAATCTAAAATCTTCTGCATAGGTAGTGAATGGCATCTCATTGAAATCTCTAAAAGCCTTCATTGTAAGAGATAATTCTTTATACGCTACTATAGAAAGAGCTACCACATCTTCCGGACGCTTTAACTTCTCAATCTCTTCTTTCATATTTGCAAGATTGGATAAAAACCGTTCAGATCGTTGAGCTATCTCATAGCGTGCAGATACAGTTCCTGCAATACATAATGGATTTAAACCCGCATCAGCTGTCTTATGCTTACTCAAATCCTCAATCTCAAGAGAATACGCCGCTGTGTTGATGAGAAATGTTTCTTGATCGTTTCGTCTTATATTGATCGGCTTCCGATCTTTAATAGAATCGTGAATAAAACAAATCTCCTGATACCTTGCAGTTGCAATTTTGGGATCTTGTAGCGCTGCTTCTTTATTAAGAAGAACAACCCTTTCTGTTAAGGCATCAAAAGCTGTTTTTTCTATTTGAGCTACTTTTTCTTGATTTACTTCTTTGCATGAATCAAGAAAGTTAAGTATATCAGCGATTTGTTTGTAAGCATGTAGTTTTTTCTGTGGATCAGTCGCATGTAACGCTTCTTGTTGCAGCTCTCTGATTCCATTTTTCATATTCATTAAGATAGATTGCTCAACACTCTCAAATTGTGCTTCTGCCTTTTTACTACTAAGCTGAGTAACAACTCTGCCAAGATCATTATACGCAGTTATCTTTGCTAAGGGGTTCGAAGTATATAGTGCCTGCATCATTAACTTTTCAGCAATACGCTGAGTGTGTTCTATGCTCGCTGGTATAGATCCTTCTTCTATCAACTTATTTTTCTCTTTCTTCTTAGCAAGGCTGAGCTCCATAAAACCCGTCTGATTAGCTAACTGCGCTAACCTACCTCTATACTCATCGCATATAATTCTTAATGCTTCTTTTTCTTTATCTTCAAGAGGTACACTTTCCAGTAATTTTTCAGCTTCTAACAGCTTGTTAACCGCTCCAGCATATCTACTAGCCTCTTCGTGTTCAATATTTACAGGCTCATTATTTATATGTTCATTTTGTAATCTAGAGAGTACCCCTTTTCTTTCATCTTTGTCTTCAATAGATCGCGCTTTCCGTAATTCTTCTAATTTAGAAATAGACAACTGTATTACTTTAAAAGAATCTAGGATAAAAGCTTCTTTTGCTTTATTTTCAACATGACGATCCGCCTCTATGCGCTTTTCTACAACAGCAGTTTGGGCTTGGGCAATACTGCGTGCAGATTTTTCCAGAAATGATGGCTCTTTCCCACCTAATTCTTTGTAACGCTCCGCAATTGCTTGAAAAACTTCTACGTTATCTACCTTTTTTGCAGAGAGCTCTTTTTGAACTGCCTCTAGAATAATTGGATCATTTGTTGCTTTTAAGGTGCGAGTAACATTACCTGGTTTTTCTACATCTGATAACAACTGTTTTACTATTTTCGTTATTCTAAATTCTTTTATTTTTGTTTGAACTGCGTTGAGTTTATTTTGTAATTCTGAATTACCTTCTGCCTCTTTAATCATACTTGGTAACTGTCGTTCTAGCTCAGCTACTAGCCCAGGAGAATCTGTAATAGTTTTCTTTATTTGATCAACATTATCCCCTCTAGAAAATTCAAGAAGATTATTAAAAATGCTTTGAGATTCGGCTGAAAGATGCTTTTTCAAGATTTTTTGAACTGGCGATTCTGGGGGTAAAGGTAAATCTACTTCTTTTGGCTCTAATGGAGCAGGTGATTGAGCTTCTTTTATCGATGCTTCAGCTACCGATGATAGTGGAGCTTGAACAGCAGCTGCTGAAATCTCAGCAAAAGATATAGGCTCTTTAATTTCTACCGCAGCAGGTTGAGGCGAATTCGAGGCGCTTGCATCAGCGCTTATCTTTATCTGGCTAGCACCTTTCAGAGGTGGAGAAGTTCTTATTTGTTCTCGTATCTCATATAATTGTTTAGCACATTCTTCACTAGTTGCTCTTAGAAGATTTTTTTCCGGATCAGTAGCCCGACTCTCATTTATACCCTTTGAAATGCTTTCTAATTCTTCAAAAAGCGTCTTTATCTCTGCTTCACTTTTTTCATTTAACACAACCTCTTCTTCTAAGTTACTGATCTTCTCATTAATCCCTTCAAGTTGACTACGGATACTAGAGGCCGATAAACGAGAAGGCAAAGATGCCGAAACAGAAGGAACTGAGACTGAGGGGGCCGATGATAGTGGCGCGCCTTCATTAGACTGACCTTTAGTAGCAGACGATACAATTGGAGGGGCTGGTGGTAATGGTAGCGGTATCCCTGCATCTTCTATACTTTCCTTTACTTCAGCTAACTGTGTTTTAAACGCAGCAATATCCCCAATAAAACGGGCTCTTTCTATCTCTTTTAATTTTCTTGCCTGTTCAACTACAGTTTCAATGTCGTGAAGTTGATTACTGATCTTTTCTATATCTTCTGGCTTTGCATTCTTCAGGCTCTGACGCAGGCCGTCAAATTGCTGCGCTATGCTCTTATAGATCGGGCTTGTAAGTACTGCTGAAAAGGGAGCTACCTGCTTCATAAAATCTGCATAGAGATCAGATCTCTTCACGAGGTCTTTAATGATCATTTTTTCAATTTTTGAGCTTGCTTTTACCTTATCTAAGATCTTTAAGGCCTCATCTCGAGCTTTTTCCCATTCCGTTTCATTTCCATACAAGGCCTTTGCCATCAACTTACTGATGAGAATAGAGACTTCGTTTTGATTTTTTTCAGTAATCTCAAGTGATGGGTGTCCTAAAAGTTTTTCTTTTAATCCAGCTCTTTCAGCGCTTAACCTCATAAACTGAGGATCATTTGCTATATCGAGTAACTCCTGGTTTGCCTCTGAATACGTTGTATTCCAAATACCAAGAGAGCGGCTGTACATATGAGCTTCTTGACTATCTGTGAGAATACTCTTAGGTTCCTTACTTTTCAGTGTAGCAATATCATTGAGGAAAATTTCTTCTGTCATTTGATATTGGTTAAAATCTCTGACCTCATCTCGAAATTCGCCCAGCTTCTTCACGAGAGCTTGTGCTACCGGCTGCCTCTCTTTTTCTTTTACAATTCTTGTATTCAGCTCTTCTTCGAGATCCCTTCTATCTTCAGAACTCATTTTTGAGATTGCTACAAGCTGCTGAGGATATCTTTCAGCAAGAAGCCTATCTGCTTTATCTTCTATGGACTCATTTTCAGGTGGCTCTTCTAATTCATAGGCAGCACGAGCAATCTCTGCAGCCTTTGGACTTGACGTTAGGGGCAATTTATTTGCGTTGCCATCTAATATCATGCGATCGGCGTAGGCCTTCTTCGCAATCTTACAGATTGTTTGAAGTGAATAAAGCAGAAAGCTCAATTGCTGATCATCCATAAGACCATAAGTTACTCGAGCAGTTTCTGGGTGCTTTTTAATATCCGCAATTATTTTCTCTAATGAATCAATATCTTTCTGAGTAGTCAATGGAAGCGCTGTAATAGGAATGCGAAGCTCTAAGCGAGCACTGACAATATCTCCAGAAATCGGAAATCCAGGAGCAATTCTTTGAAAAATATTCTTCTCAATTTCATTCACACGCTGCACATGAGCTGGAGTAATCGTCTTTTGAACTTTTTCCATATGTTCAATTGCAGCTTTACCTCTGAAGAGGCTCGAGTTCCAGAGATTCTTCCAGTTTGCCTTTTTTTCAGCTTTACCCATAAAAGTAGAGGTCGCAGTAACTGTAAAGTCACCTTTATATTGGCTATTACCCTTCTTTTGAAGATTTGAATAGTTCAAGCCTTTTATATCGCTCTCTTTTATGGTTGCATTTGGAGCATCAACATCTTCTTGAAGATAAAGGTATTTATAAGGGACTGGATTTCCAGCTCCTTTAGAAAATTCCCCTGCAAGACCTGCCCAGCTCATACCAGAGTAACCTTTCGTTTCGATAGCTATGGAGACTGCATGCTGCAGCAAGGCTTCTCTAAAAAATCGTTTAAAAGTGAGTAAATCTTGGTACTGAGGTCCATTTTGCCATAATTCTAGCACTCCAGGTTTGCTGAAATCTGACGTTGAAACAAGAGGCATAAAGGATCTACCTGTTTCCATTTTGAATCGATCTATTGCCTCTGCCGCCGCAAATCCAATACCAGTTCTATCTGTTCCACTCTTACACTGCATACTTCGTGAAAATCCAAGCTCTCTTGCCAAGTGGTGACGATAGAGTTCAAGATCTAAAGCATGAAGCCGCTCTTCTGGCTTTGGCCTCCAATCAAATGTTCCCTCTGTTAATCCTATTGTAGTTTCATCTATAGCCTGCTGCATATTTTCTTCGCTTGGAAGGGCTCTACGAAATTCCAAAGAATACAATGCAGTAACTACATTTATCTCCTCTTGAGTTTTTGCTTTTTTTAATTGCGTGAGTAATAGAGCCGCAATTGATGCTTGATAGACCTGAAATTCTTTAGATCCAAAAAAATCACCATCACCCTTTGTTGAAGCTCCTACAGTTTTTAAGAGTCTGTCTAAAGGCACCTTATCAAAGTTAATCAAACCTGTTTTAGTATCAATATAACTTCCCTGTTCGCCAAGTACTTGTTGTAATTTTTTATCGAGAGCAGTACTTGAAGACTGTACTCGTAGATCTACGATTTGATTTTGTGCTAAGTAGTAGGAGAGTCTTTGTTGATTTGCGACAAAATTACACCGATCTGCATGTTCTTGACCTTGTGTAGTAGCCTCTGCTGTCTCTGAAAGAGGCTGCACTTCAAACATAGGCTTTTTGAGGATCACCTCTATTTCATTACCGAGCTTATCTTTAACTTTAATTGTAGGCTCTTGCCATCTACTCACTGCTCCAACTATTGCCTTAAGAAACTTACGTTCATCTTCTCCCGCAACTTTAGCTTTTACACGAGAAAAATCCATATAGCTTGAAAAATCATGACGGAACTCATACTTTCCTGGGCTTATTTCGTGAAATCCATTTTTGGTAATATCTGCTGTCTCTAATTGCTCAAACATAGAAGAGGTAATGAGCTCTGCTAAACGCTCATCAGTATCAGATCTTCCAGAGCGTGTAGTCACTCTCTGAACTGTCCCAGTCTTGTCTCTCATTTGCACAGCACCAAGATTAGTACCGTGTTCATCTTGAGCTTCAAGGAGAATTTGATGATTTTTCACCTTTTTGCTTTTATCGTGTTCAGCTTCACTTGGAAAACCCTGATTTATTTGTAGAGCAGCTTTTCTATAGTCTGCAGCGCTGTACGCACTATTTTTTGCCAATCCCAAGAATTCCGAAGCCTTCATAACGCCCTTAGCAAAACTTTGCACAGCAACAGTCTTTTCTCCTACAATGACCCGAGGGTTTCTTTGCATATTCTGTAGAATAAACAAAATAAGCCCGTAACGACATTCTTTCGCTTTCTTCTTATCTACTTTTTCAGGTTTTGTGATTGCATGTGCAGCATCATACCGAACTGCTTCTAATGATTTTCTTAACCCTTCATTACCTGGATAATGTAAAAAATCGGCAAGCGTTTCATCATCAAGAAAGATATCTTTATCTCCTTCAGCATCTTGTAGTTCGAGTTCTATGGCTGCAAGATTTAAATGTCCTTCGTCGAAGATACCATCGAGCGCCCCTTTAACGGTCTCAGGGCTATATCCACATGTAGCAGCCCAATTAGAAATAGTTCTTTCTACAGGGGGAGTAACTTCTGCAAGTTCCTGATTCAAAACATTTTCTGATTCAAGCAACTGCTCCAAAAAACCTTGTTGAGAAGGTTGCACGGCGTTTTCTTGTTCAAATAGCCACCCTGGAAATATATTTGTTGAAGGCTCCTGTATCCGGCGAATGAATTCAGATACAGAAGTAAGAATACGTTTGAAAGATTCTCTTTGAGCAAATGTGAGTAGCTTTCCATCCCACTCTTTTGGTAGCCAACTCAAACTCTTTTCACTTGAAAGGATTCGTTGTAATACTTCAAGTCTAGTCATCCCATTGCCTTCATCTGCTTTATCCAAATATAAAGCACTGATTGGAAAATTAAGCCCCATTTTATTATTTACAAGATCTGGGCCTAATGTATCCAACTCATTTTGGTTAAATTGCAGCTCTTTCTTAAATACCTCTTTCAGTAGTCCACTAACGACTTTTCTATCTTCTTCAGTTCCTTTTTGATCTCTCTTAATGACCTTTCCTGTCTTTGTATCTGTTACTCCATAGATCCCTACTCTCGTAGGTTCTGTAAATTGCCCAGTATATTGTCCCTTACCCTTTCCTCTAAGATCATCATACGTTAAGTATTCAACATCAGGTGCACTGATATGAAATCCCTTCTTTTGCAAGGCTGCAACATCTTCTTCTAAAAAATAGTACTTATAAACTACAGGGTTGCCCTTGCGTAACTGATCTCCAGTTTCTATATCTTTTCCTGGACCACCTTCTACGGCTCTTTTTTTACCTTCGCCCCATTTCAAGCCAAAATAGCCACGCGTTTCAACAGACATAGCAAGTGCTTGATCAGCAATTGCTCTTCTATAAAGCGTTTTGAAGTAAAGTAGCTCATCATTAGCAGGTGTAAGCTCCCTCTCATCTACTGCAGGCATAAACACTTTACCTCTTGCAGCTTCATACATTCCTTGTGCTACCGCAAGTCCAACACCCGCTCCAGTACGCTCTGTACCACTCTTACATTGCTCACAAAGAGCAATGCCTGACATAGTACCATTTTTGTCTGCTGTATTTAAGTTGTTACAAACAATTTGACGATACATCTGCAGGTCAGCCGCATGACTCTCTTCACCTTTTTCTAGATCAGGAGTAGTTGAAAAAACATTTCGAGCGAGTTCCATTGATTGTTGTAATCTGCCTTCGCGATCTACTGGCGGAGATTTGCGGAAAATCAGCGAATAAAGAGCAACCATGGTATTGTATTTCTTCTCAAGAGCAGGCTCCACCTGCTTATCATGTAAGAATTTATAGTGCTCTTGCTGAGCACTCATCGAATCAAGTTGGGCTAGAAGAAACTTAGCTACAGCTTTTTGATATTCTTTCACTGTTTCTTTATCGATGCCACCCGCTGTAAAAAATTGGGGAAGCATTTTGTCAAAATTAATTAACCCTTTTAACAATTCTTTTTCGTTTTTAGGAAGTCCTTCTAAATCTCCATCTTGCGTAAGAAAACTTTCTTTACCTCCTGATTTCTTCTGAAGAGTCCTATTCATTTTTTCCGATAGTGTACGTAGCTCTTGCAGATCTGCCTCAGATACATTGTCGCGAATATACTCTCGGAGAAGCTGGTTATTAGCTATAAAGTTACATGCAGAAGAATCTTCTTGTCCTAATTCTGTAACACGTCCCTCTTTTCGCGCCTTAGCTGTGGCGCTCAGGCCACGAACTGTAGGAGAAAAAAGCTCACTTGCGAGAATTGGTTTTCTTAAATGAATAGTTTTCAGCTCACCATCAATCTCAACTTCTACAGTATATCCTTCTGATGGCCAATCATGAAGCGCTTTGATCATATCTTGTAAATGATCACGCTCATTTTTCTTTATTACTCCACTTAAAGCCTTTAACTTACTAAAGTCCATAAAAGTAGTAATAAGGGGACGGAACTCTAAATCGCCATTTTCAAGCTGTCTTAAACCAGCTTTCTTATCTGAAGCAAGCTGCTTTGATAAACAAAACTCCACCAATTCCTGCTGTCTTGCTGGAGTATCTGTTCTTCCTGAACGTATAAGTATAGTTCTTGTTTTGCCATTGGCATCAGTAATGGTTGTTGCGCCAAGATTTGTAGGATGTGGTGAATGCTTATATGCTTTTAATTTATCAGTAATAGCAGGTGGTGTATGATCTTTTGTAAAAGTTCCTTCTAGAGCTCGAACTGACCCTAATTGTACACTTTACCTCGGATTAATGGATCTCTATACTCTCCTCTTACAACTTGTTGTGTACAGGAAATCATCCTTCCTTGGGTATCTTGTAAACTAATTGTCTTAGGATTTTTTTGAAGATTCTCAAGTACATAAATAAGAAGAGGATTATCTTCTGGATGCTTTGGACCAACTTTATATCCACCTATCCAATTTTCGAGCTTATCCACTAGCTGGTCAAGTTTTCCCTTTGGCACCATTAGAGAAATCTGTTGTTCTAATTTTAATAGTGCTTCACGCAAATCTTCATTACCTGGTTCTTGCAATACTGTCGCTAGTGTTCTTCCTCGTGATCCAGATTCTAAAATTTCCTTTACAGCTTCATGAAGATAAGTCGCAGTATATTTTTTAACCATTGCATTAAGGTCATTCGTAAAATCATACGCTGTTTTTAACGCCACTACCTTAGAAATTGTATCTGAAAAAACTACAGTCGCATCTTTTTCAACAGATATATCTTTTCTTTTGACGGTTGAAAGAGATTCAACAGATGTATCTAGAGGTATATCGGCTACAGTCCCTTTACTAGTATCGGCCTCACTATTAGTAGAGTCATCATCTAATTCCTCATCGTCAGAAAATTCATCTACATCCGTTTCTGAATCGTAGTGAACCTTATCTTTTGACGAGGAGGGAACTGTTAGTGGAAGAGGTTTGGGTGTGGTTTCAAGATTTTCTGCAGCAGAATTAAGGGGTGTAGAAACAGGAGCAGGTTTAGCTTTAGGAGATATGTTAATACCCAACTCCCTCATTGCGCTAAGAACTTGATTTTTCAAAACATCAATATGATCAGGTTGTATTTTACCCTGAGAGCTTTCTCTACTTGCTTTCGACTTAATATCCTGAAGAGCTTGAGATACACCTAAACATCCTTTAAGATCACTCTCATACTCTTTCAAAATAGTATCTATTGCAGCAGCAATATGCATCGGCTGCTTTCCATGACATATTTTCTGAAATGCAACACGAGCTTTCACATGCAGTTGGGCTTGAGTAATTGCCTCTTTACGTTCAGTAACCTTTAAATCTCCTTTTCCAGACGCCCCCTTCCACTCTCCTACACGCTCACTTGTTTTGCTCGAATCTTTAAAAACTCTCTCAACAGTATACCCATTATCTGATGCAATGAGTCTGATATTATAAGGGGGTGGAAGAGTAATGTCATGTGCAGAAGGAGCTGCATTTTTAACGTATTGATGTGTATCGGCAACTATCGCAGCTATTTCACGCTGAAAGGTGTTTTTGATACGCTCCAATACTTCTTTATTTTTAATGCTTTCCGTAGCATTTTTTTCGGTTAATACAGAGACATTTATTTTTTTTATTATTGAATGCGAATTACCTTGGCTATCTTTCGCTTGTATAGTGATCGCAAGCTGACCCTCTTTTGTAATTTGAACATCTTGACTGATGTCAAAATTTTCTGGGAAATGAGGGCTGTTTGGAGATAGGCCTGAATCTAAATTCGACATAATAAAAAAATCTCTAGTATCATTTTTTGCTCGATTCCTCCTTATAGAACATCAAGCAATTATTAATAATAAAAATTTTACTTTGTGATTACAGAAACACTAGTTCTTTGATAGCAGTCGACTCTCGACGCCAAGACAAAATATCTCAATCACTCTCTTGTACTCTTCCCTATATCCGCTTTAGGGCTTGCTCTAATATCCGTGCAAAACCTCCTACGCTACCGCCAACCTTTTTACCTTTCTGTATGATAACCCGTAGCTGATCTTCCACCTGCTTCGCTAAAGCCGGATGCGCTTTACACCATAGTTCACTCAAGCGTAGAAGATCCCTCTTCATTTCCTTGTCATCCTGAAGATTGCCACTTCTGCTATCCATAGCGGCTTCTATCACAGCAAAGAGAGTTTCAAGTGGTATTGGCGCTTGATCTGCAAAAAGAGATGCTCGATAACCTGGATCTTTGTGTATACGCTCCATCTGCTCTTTTGTAATTTCCGCCTTCCCTATCATAGCGCTACTAGCTAATTGACGAGCTACAGTCTGGGCTGGATCATACTTAGGTTCTGCACGAGATTTTATGATCTTCATTTGATCATTATCTTGAAGAGAGATACTTTGTGCAGCAGACTTACTACTCACATCACGTTTCAGCAACCAATCTTGTAAGCCTTGTAAAGACAAGCTAGTAGATTCTTTACTATCCATGGCATCTTCGATTACTATTGGTGAATCTTCTCCTAGCTCTTTCACCAAACGACCAATAAACCTATCCATTATCCTTGGCTCTAGACCTTGAATTGGTGCTATGCAAAATGAAAGGTTAGGGTATAAAAGCTCTTTAGCTTGCTGTATTAATCTCGCAGCGTATTCTTTCTGATTTTTTGTGGCAAAAGGATTTGCGAGAATTTTATTTGGACTACTTATCTGCTCTTTAAATTCACAGATTGCACTAATACCTATTTTTAATCTAAATTTTAAGATCGATCGAACTTCGCGATTGCTATCTTCCTGTATTGAAGAAGCTTTTATAGTAATAGAATTCGCTATTGCGTGAAAATTTTTTTCTTTTGGAAGGTGTAAATCTCGATTATAGTAGCGTCGGACTTTATTTAATAAAGTCGCCCCCTCTTTCGATAGAATTCCTATTTTTTCTCTAAAAGCAATTGAAATTCGATCAAGCAGCGAATGAATTTTATTAGAAAGTACTTTAATGTAACGCTGAATTGATTTTAAAGGAGAGGTTTCTTGCCCAGAGAGCACTTTGTTCTCTATTTTACTAATAGCTGGATCTATAGACTTTTGCACAACATGAGTGCCAAGAGCCCCTGTTTTTTTCACATTCGAATGCTTATCATTATTTTCAGGATTTACTAGTGGTAATTCTACACGACTCATTGTCTCACCTTTTATGCATCATTCAGTTCACCTGGTAATCCGAGCTTTAGATAGGGAATAGTATCTGTTAATTTCATATCTAGCGGATGACCATACTCTTCTTTAAGCTTTTCTAAAAGTGCGTCCTTAGTAGAGAAGATCTGATCCCCCAGAAAATATTTTCCATCTCTCACAACAATTTGCTCTTGCGAAAAAGTGCATTCTATTTGCTTGTTGCTTGTTTCACGTGTTTTCGCTGCAATGACTTGAATTTGATCAGGCTGCTCTCTCGATACTGTCAACTTAAAGAGCCTACCCTCTTCTCTGATCTCCCCCTTTTCAGTTCGTAGAAAAAGCTGTCCTTGGTAGGTTAAAAAAAGATCCTTTACAACTTCTCCAATCTCCTTCTCTACCGCTTTCGGAGTAGTTCTTCCACACAACCCTCTATCAAATTTTTTAAAACCTTCGAAGAGAGAGGCTGCTTGTTTCTCTAGAGCTGGATCTTCTTCTGCAATGGCTACTCGCTGCTCTTTAAGCGTACTGATAAGCTGCTCAAGAGTTTTAGAAGCCTCAAGATGCTCAGTTATCCACTCCGGTGATTTTTCTGCCTTCATCTGCAGAGCAATCTCTTCATTGAAATCCTTAGCCTTTGAAATTAGTTTATCAATATGCACTCCGATCTCTTTTCGTGGCAGATAAGCCACTTTTTGATGTTCATCTTCCAAGGATGCTAGAGTATTTTGGAGCTCTCCCATTTCTGGCTTTTCTTCTTAGGCTCGAATATTTTGTTTGAGCGTTATTGTAAGCGTAGCGATTTGATTAGAAGCTGTCTTCTGAGCAACCTGCCAAGCTTGTGGTTTTTCGGGGTGGCTTTTAAGATCGGAAAGTATTTGAGCACCAAATTCTTCAACGTTTTTTAACAGCTCTTCTAATACAGGGATCGCATCTTCATCTGGAAGCGTCAAGGCATTTTTCTGAGTGTTTTCAAAAGCGGCTACTTTATTTTGAACAAAGCGACTTTCTTTAAAAGAGCCTTTAATATCGTCTAACGTCATTTTCGGAGTAAAAACAGTCTCTGGAATACTCTTTTTAACTGTAGGAGAAGTGATAGGCGCCTGAATTGTTGGTTTTTCTATAATTTTACGAGGAACTTCACGAAGTAGCTCTCGCTCTTTGGAATGAACGATTTGAGACTCAAGAGCCTTTTCCTGTTTTGACAATTTTGCAAGCTCACCAAAATGAGAGCTCCATTTGACGCTAATCCAGCCAAGAGGTTGATGTAGCTTTTTTTGTATCAGTAGTTCTTTCTCAGCTTTTACTGCCTTCAATTGCATTTCTGGTAATTTACTGACCACTTCTCTTTCTTTTTTTGTAGCTTCATTCCAACGCAAAAAATCTGACGGACTAACTGTACGTCTAAGAGAAGAGTTACCCTTATTTTCCTTTACCTTTTGTGTAATCTCAGAAATAACTTCTTTAAAATCTC
>JAQGPK010000013.1 GCA_028293095.1 Chlamydiia bacterium
AGGTGCAAAGGTATCAAGCCCGCAAATTGTCATTAAGTCATCTTCACGAATCTTATCATAATCGGAAGGCTGGGCAAAGGTAAGTGCTAAAAGTCCCTGCTTTTTTAAATTTGTCTCGTGAATACGAGCAAAGCTCTTTACAATAATTGCCTTTCCTCCAAGATACCTCGGCTCCATAGCCGCATGTTCTCGAGAGGATCCTTCACCATAGTTTTCGTCGCCGATAACAACCCAGCACTGCGTGCGGGCTTTATAATCGCGTGCAATCTTTGCTAATGGCTCAATTTCAGAGGTGAGCATATTCTTTCCTTTACCTATAAAATCACGGAAAGCATTGGCAGCGCCACTTAACAAATTATCAGAAATTAAATCTAAGTTACCACGATACCGTAGCCATTTTCCAGCAGGAGAGATATGGTCTGTTGTGCACTTGCCTTGTACTTTTACAAGAACTGTAAGCTCTTTAAAATCTGTATCTTTCGGTGGTTGAAAGGGCTGTAGGAGCTGCAGTCGATTACTGTTAGGATCAACGCATATAGTGACAGCCGTACTATCGACCGCAGGGGCTACATATCCCTCGCTCCGTACTTCAAATCCATGCTTTGGAAGCTCATCGCCTGTTGGCGGCTGCAAGCGAACCTTTTCGCCCTTTTCATTGATCAGCTCATCTTTCATCGGATTAAAAGAAAGTTTTCCTGCGAGCGAAAAAGCAACGACCATCTCAGGGCTTGTCACAAAGGAGTGCGTTCCGGGATTGGCATCATTTCGTCCTGAAAAATTGCGATTGTAGGAACTTAAAATCGTGTTTTTCTCGCCAAAGGCTACATCAGCTCGCTTCCATTGTCCAATACAAGGCCCACAAGCGTTCGCAAGGACCACCCCTCCGATCTTCTCCAAGAGTGAAAGCTGACCATCACGGTCGATTGTCGCTTGAATCTGCTCAGATCCTGGAGTTACGGTAAGTGGACATTTTGCTTTCAATCCAAACTGCAGCGCTTGTTTTGCAATACTTGCAGCTCTTTCGATATCTTCATAACTTGAATTTGTACAAGAGCCAATGAGCGCCACTTTGATCTCATCGGGAAAGCCATGTTCTTTGACCGCTTGTGCAAGCTCTGAGACTTTCCACATACGATCTGGCGAATAAGGGCCATTCACATAGGGCTCTAATGTAGAAAGATCGATTTCAATCAGTTGATCATAGTAGCTTTTGGGATCTGCAATGACTTCAGCATCTGGGCAAAAAAGATCAGGTATTTGGTTAGCAAGATCAGCCACCTCTTTTCTTCCTGTTGCGATCAGATACTCACTCATTTTTTGATCATAAGGAAAAATTGAAGTCGTCGCACCAACTTCTGCACCCATATTGCAAATCGTTCCCTTACCAGTGCAAGAGATCGATTGAGCACCCTCTCCAAAATATTCTATAACTGCCCCAGTACCACCCTTTACAGTCAAAATGCCAGCAACTTTCAAAATCACATCTTTTGCAGAGGTCCAGCCAGAGAGCTTTCCTGTTAACTTCACACCAATTACTTTGGGCATTTTTAGCTCCCAAGACATGCCAGCCATCACATCCACAGCATCAGCTCCACCAACTCCAATTGCAAGCATCGCAAGACCACCTGCATTTGGTGTGTGGGAATCAGTCCCTATCATCAAACCACCGGGAAAGTCATAATTTTCGAGTAATACCTGGTGGATAATTCCAGCACCTGGCTTCCAAAAACCAAGACCAAATTTATTCGACACACTCCTCAAAAACTCATATACCTCGCAGCTCTCTTGCTCGGCTCTTGCTAAATCTTGTTTAGCGCCATCTTCTGCCACGATCAAATGATCGCAATGCACAGTTGATGGCACAGCTGTACGCTTTCTTCCAGCCAAGATAAGCTGTAAGAGCGCCATTTGCGCGGTTGCGTCCTGCATGGCCACGCGATCTGGGGTGAAATCACCATAATCGCCACCGCGCTTCAACAATCCTGTACAGCGTCCTGAAAAATGAGTGTAGAGTATTTTTTCTGTGAGTGTTAATGGCCTTTTGATAGTAAGACGCACCTGTTTAAGATTTTCTTGCATCTTCTTATAGACGTCTTGAATCAATTCTAAATCAAAAAGCATGGCAAATCCTTATATGGAGTAAAACGTACATATAAAGAAAAGAGTAGAAGTTGAAAATCTTTTTTTTAAGAAATAGAAACTTAGACTCATAGCAGAAAAAAGAGTCTGCCATAAGCCTGATTACATAAAGTTTACTGCTAGAGAGTCAGAGACTCTTTAGCTTTTAAGGTTTCTACACACACTCATGGGGCATTGGTGGACCCGTTACTCCAGTGCTCGGTCGTTCAATTGACATAGTATTTTCCTTTCTTAATAGTAAAATTATTTATAAAATATAAATTATATTTTTTTATATAAATTAATATCAACTATTTATGGATTAATTAATGATAACAGAAAATAGTTACTTGGAAAAATCATGTAGAAAAAAAAGAAAAAACGGGAAAACGGTAAGCCGGATTCTGTCTACTGATAAATCAGGAGGCAACCATTCATCTAGGAGTACTGTCGCCAGTACTCTCAAGCGAGATAGAGTAAGATCATAGCCTCGGAACAGACTCCCTCACAACTCTTGCTTCGGATAGGGTTTGTCATGCCTTGAATTACTTCAAGTACAGTCTACGCCTAACGTAGACGTTTCAGCCTGTCTATGTAGTTACCTACATAGCGGAATGTTTTCTGTTACACTTTCCGTAACCTTACGGTCCCCAGCGTTTCGCTGGTATCCTTTCCTCGTGAAGTCCGGACTTTCCTCTCCTACCTTTCGGTAGCAGCGATTGCCTATCTTCCCGTTAAAATTAGACTTTAGCAGAAGGACGACGACGTCTTCTTGTAGTGCTCTCTTGTGCCTCTTCTACAACATGCTCTTGCCAGAAATGAATTCGTGAGCAGTGTTCACAAAAGACAAGTTTATCGCCCTTACGAACAAGATTCTCATGCTGTGCTGTGACCAGAATATGGCAACCACTGCAGCAACGGTTTTCAATTGGCACGACGACTCGATCTTTCTTGTTCTTCAAGAGTTTTTCATAAATCTTGAAAATATCAGCATTTGCCTTCTTGCGCACTTCATCGCGCTGCTTTTTAAATTGTGCACCCTCTTCATTAATCGCAAGAATACTTGAGTGAATTTCTTTTTCTAGCTGTTCGCTATTGCTCTTTGTCGAATCAAAAGCACTCTTCAAATTCTTGAGAAGATCTTCTTCAGCTGCTTGCTTGTCGTAAAAATCACTGAGGCGCTGCTCTTTAGCTGCTTTTTCGCGCTCTAAAGTAGAGATCTCTTGAGTGAGTGCATTAAATTCTTCAACTTTTTTGACGCCACTTTGCTGGTTTTCAAGCTTCTGAACGCGGCCCTTTAGATCTTGCACATCCCCTTCTGAAAGGCGAATTTGCTTTTTTAATTCGATAACATCATTTTCTTTATTAACAACCTGATTACTCAGATCTTCACGCAGGGAGCGGATTCTCTCAAGTTCCCCTTCACGATCGCGCTTCAGACGCATAAGACGAATCATTTGAATATCGAATTCCTGAATTTCAAGAATCACTTTGAGCTCTTCGCGCAACATGTTCTAACCCCTACATTTTCATAATTGTGCATAAGGATAACTACCTCAGGAAAATTCCTCAAGGAAAACTTTATGTAAAACTTTATCTTTTAAAAAAATACTATAGTATATTAAGGTGCAGATTTACTTACCATAAGGAGATTCTCTCATGGAACCTGCAAGCAAAAAGCCAAAAGCTGTCGAAAGTAGTCCCGTTATTAGCTCAA
>JAQGPK010000155.1 GCA_028293095.1 Chlamydiia bacterium
TTGAGTATTTGGCCTGTCTATAAGACTATGGCTCATTTAGATATTGCTACAGCTGGTTTTATTGCGATTGCAGCGATTAGTATGGGAGAGGTTTCTCAGCTTTTTTTTGGAAATCTTATTGATAAAGGATACCAAAAGAGGTTACTGATTGTCGGCCCTCTTTTAGCCTCAATCGCAGTCCTTTTCCCCTATGTAGAAAGCTATCTTCTTTTTTTCCTCTTGATTCTCTGCACCTGTATTGGTTCTGCTGTTTTTCATCCAACAGCGGCAAGTATTTTGGGAGGGATCGTTTCTCCTAGAAAAGCGCTTTTCATGGGCCTTTTTCAAATGTCAGGTAATTTTGGCATGGGAATAGGGCAACTTTTTTTCTCCTCTACCTTTAAAGCGTTAGATGGCAGTACAATCATTTTAATTCTTCCTGCAGCTCTTTTGTCTCTTGTAGTTTTTCTCTCTCCGATGAAAACAGTTGTATCTACAAATAAGACGCCTATTTCATTAAGGAATGTCTTACGTTTTTTTCAGATAAAGCCGCTTCGCTGCCTCTACTTTGTGCAGGTGTGTAACCAGTCACTCCTCTGGTCACTTGTCTTTCTTCTTCCAGATTTTTTGCTCTCAAGAGGATACTCAGAGACTATTGTTTTTGGAGGAGGTCATTTTATGCTTCTTTGCGGAGCTGCTTTAGGCTGTCTTCCTGCAGGCTATTTGAGCGATAAATATACCCCTGCTAAAATATTATTTACAGGGTTTCTTCTTGCCATTGGCTTTTTATACTTTATCCTCGGAACGCCGGTTCTTTCGAGTGAAGTCCTTTTTGGAGCTCTCTTTTGCACCGGAGCATCGCTTGGATGCATGACGCCGGTGGCTCTCGTATTAGGGAGTGAACTTGTGCCTGATCAACGCGGGATGGTATCGGCCTTTTTGAT
The DNA here is from genome assembly GCA_028293095.1 of Chlamydiia bacterium. Classification (GTDB taxonomy): domain Bacteria; phylum Chlamydiota; class Chlamydiia; order Chlamydiales; family FEN-1388; genus JAHFTM01. The sequence goes on from JAQGPK010000155.1 coordinate 924, forward strand.
GGGGCTTGTTTGGATTGTTTCAGAAGGTATTGGTATCGGTAGTAGTGGAGTGCTTGTAGGGCTTTTCTCAGAAGATGGCCCAGCAAAAGCGTTAGCTATGATTGGTCTTTTGCTGTTTGTTGGTACTATTTTTGCCTATAAATTGATGTCGACGGAAGAACAATCAAGCGCCGCTATCCTGATCGAAGAAGTCTAAACACTGAAGACTGTAAGTGAGTAACTCTCCTAAAAGAGAAAGAAAACAGCTATAGTGTTGTTTATTATTTTTTACCACAGAGAGCACAGAGAACACAGAGAGAGCAAGAATGGAAAAGAGCATCGACAAGCTATAGCCCCCTATTTTATTTCAACGCAAAGAAATACAGAAGACGCGAAGAAGAACTAAAGAAAAGATCTGCAAGCTTTGAAAAATCATCCCTCTCCTCTTAATTTCTAAAAAAGGTAGTGCGATCTCTGTGCTCTCTGTGTTCTCTGTGTTCTCTGTGGTAAAAAAATTAAAAAGACTTTTACCATACGTTACGTGGACTACTCTTTGCGGCTTTGCTTCTTTTGTATTTTTCTTTGCGTTAAAAAAATAATAAACACTTCTATTTATCAGAATCTCGCCATTTTTCATTGTCCTAGACGTTAAAAAATTTAATGATCCCTTATACATAATGTAGGAAAATTGTTATCATTATAGTCTACATTACATAAGGAAGGTTCTATGTATTATTTTCGCTCTTCTGCAATTGCTCTTTTGCTTTTATCCTCACTCCTTTCTGCTCCCTGTCTTGATGCGGTCGATACTCTGAAAGTTCGCAAGCCTGAATGGATGCATGAAATTCGCTCCACGTATGAAGATGGAAATACTAGAGAAGTCCTTCTCTATGAGACAAAAGATGGAACGCAACTTCCTCAAAAGATTGTGCAGTACTATCCCAACGGTGCTTTAAGACAAGAAAGCGACATCCGGCCAAATTTTGTACGAGAGGGTGTTACAGTTTCCTTTTATGAAGATGGAACTCTTGCAAAAACAGAAAATTACAAAAATAATAAGCTGGAAGGAACTGTTCAGGAGTTTTACCCCTCAGGAAAATTAAAAAGCTCGCAAGAGTGGCTCGCTGGTATTTTGCATGGAGATAGTAAAGAGTTTTTTGAAAATGGAAAGCAGATCTCTTTGACTCCATATACCAACGGATTGATTCAAGGGAATTGTTTTGAATGGGATGATACTGGAGTGCTGCGAGTTAAGGCCCACTACCTGCAGGGAATGTTGCATGATGAGAAGGGTGAGGCAGCTGTAAATAAATATTTTCCAAATAGTGTAGTTCAAGAAAAGAGCCACTTTTCATATGGTCTGCAGCATGGTATGGCTGTGGGGTACAATGAAGCCGGTAAAGAGTGTTATCAAGTTCAGTTTATTCATGGCAAAAAAGAGGGGCTTGAGCTGAAAAAATCTGATAATGGGGATGTTTTGGCAGAAGGGCAATGGCAGCAAGGAGTTCCTATCGGTCGCCATTTTCGAAATCATCCTAATGGGAAACAAGCATTTATTGCCATTTACGATTCTAAAGGTGTCTTACAGGAGCCTATAAAAGAATTTTCAGATGCAGGTAGGCTGATTGCTGAATATGGATGCAAGGATGGATCTCGCAAAGAGTGGTATCCAAATGGTGCTTTAAAAAGAGATCTTCACTTTGCTCAGGATGAATTTGATGGGGTTCAAAAGCAGTACTATCCTTCTGGTAAACTCTATATTTCAGCAGAGTTTACAAAAGGTGTTTTGGACGGTGTGTATGAAGAGTGGCATGAGAATGAAAAAATAAGCTTGCGCTATACCTTTAAAAATGGTCTGAAAGAAGGTAAATGCCAACGCTGGTATGCCAATGGACAGCCCAAAGAAGAGACCTACTATCAAGCAGGCATTCCAGAGGGCGTGCAAAAATGGTGGTGCCAAAATGGAAAATTACAAGAAGAGCTTACTTGGAAAAATAAAGAACTTCATGGCCAGCATGTACTCTTTGATGATAAGGGCGAGGAAAAACTCTTGCTCAAAGAAGAATATGCCTTCGGAGCACCTATAGGAACATGGAAAGAGTGGTACCTGAATGGCAAGCGAAAATCAAAAAAAATGTATAAACCAGAAGGGGCAATTCTCGATGGAGAGTACTTATCCTGGTTTGAAGATGGCTCTCCGCATGAGGTATGTACATATACCAATGGACAGCCTGAAGGTGAGTGGACAGAATATTTCCCAGTGAGCACACGTCAGAAAAAACAAATTGTTAAAGCTCTTCAACACTATGAAAATGGCAAACTTCATGGTGAGCAAAGAAGTTTTTGGGAAAATAGTCAATTACAAGCTCTACTTACCTATGATAAGGGCGTATTGAATGGACGCAAAGCGCTCTTTTCAGAAGAGGGTACACGCCTTTTTGATGTAACGTATGTGCAGGCAAAACTAGAAGGTAAAGTATACCAATTACATCCAGATGGCATGGAAGAGATTCAATACTTCAAAAATAATATCCTCGATGGAGATCACATCATTTACTATCCTTCACAAAAAGGGCTGGGAAAGTTAAAGGCATACGAGGCTCATTATGTGAAAGGTAAGCTTGAAGGTGAGGTTGTGGAATACAATGCAAATGGCGGTAAAACGGTAAGTACATTGTATAAGGATGGCCTACGAGAAGGAATTGCGACTTTTTATAATGATGATGGGCGAGTTGCTATGACTGCTGAATTTAAAAATGGTAAGCAGTATGGGATGATGCGCCACTTCTTTCCAAACGGATCTGTTGCAAAAGAGTCGCGCTATGTTGATGATCTTCAAGAAGGTGATGAGCTCACCTTCTTTGAAAATGGCAAGAAGGCGAGTCAGAAGCAGTATAAAAATGGAAAACTCAATGGTGTAACAAAAGAGTGGAATGAAAAAGGCATTTGCATTTTTGAGGCCGAATATAAGAATGGCCTTCGCCAAGGCAAATTCAATAAATATGATAACGCAGGTAATCCTTATGTACTCCAAACATTTGATAAGGATCATCTCGTTAACAAAAAAACACTAGGGAAATCGTAAGTCTAATAAAAACCCTCGTTTTGAGGGTTTTTATTGTATCTGTAGACGTACTGAACTACTTTTTGCGCCTGTTGAGCTCACAGCTCTGATGGTATATCTTCTGTGAAGAAATTTTTTATAATCATGCAGGTGTATTTTATAAAAAGGCATTGGATGTAGATGTCTTTTGAAAACTCTTGCCTTATCGCTTGATATTGTTCGTACAAGATGTTTGCCTGCATAGATTTTATAGGAAACCACATCAGTTGAAGAGCTTGCCTTCCATTTTGTTTTCAGCTTGAATTTATGGTGGCTTTTTGCTCCTCGGTGCTCAATTTTTCCGGTAAATCTCTTTGGTGCTGTAGGTGTAGAAAGAGATGGAGTCGGTGTTGGAGTGGGAGTGGGAGAGCTGATAGTAAGGAATTGCGAAGCGGTCGCAAGTGGTCCCCCGTTATTACTAACAGTATGGCCAGTAAAAGTTTGGGTGGTTGATGTATTATTCGTATTAGTAACGGTAAGCGTCGCAGTAAATGTGCCTGCTGTCGCATAAGTATGTATCGTAGTAGGTGATGTCGTTGTCGAGCTATCGCCATCTCCAAAATCCCAATCATAGCTTGCAATCTCACCAACAGGGCTGAATGAATCTGTGGCATTGAAAGAGGTAGGAGAGCCTGCGTCTGCAATTGTAGCTGTAAAAGAGGCAATTGGTGCCTGATCAGGCATAATAGCAATACTAGAAGGTGTTCCATCTCCCAGAGTAGTAACCAAGGTGCTTGTTGTAAGATCAACAGTACTAAAAGAAGATGAGCCTTGATTGGTAACATACCCTCTTAGCCCATTTGGAGTGATGGCAATACCGTTAGGTTGAACGCCTACAGGAATTGGGCCTTCAACTGTTTGTGTCCCGATGGTATAGGGAGTGATGGTACCGCCATTAGCATTAGTTACATAAAAGGCTGACCCATCAGGAGTGATGGCAATAGCTAGTGGACGATTTCCGATATGGGTGATCGAAGCAGTACTATTGTCTAAGAGATTGATAGAGGTGACTTCGCTAACACCTCCTCCAGAACTTGTTACATAGGCTGTTAAGCCATCTGGTGCGATTGCTATTCGATTAGGTCCTGTTCCTACAACAATTGGAGCTCCAACTGTCTCATTTGCAGTATCGATTGGAACTACAGTACTTGAGCCACTGTTGACGACATAAGCTATTGACCCATCTGGCGTAAAAGCAATATCTATTGGTCCCGAAAAACTTCCACTGATAGCAGTCCCAGGAGTATTTGTGCTGAGATCAATAGAGACGACAGTATTGGAGTCAGAGTTGACTACATAAGCTTTGTCTTCAGTTGGAGATATAGCAATGCTTGCAGGGTGAAGAGATCCAGAAGGTAAGGTAATAGTTGTGAGAAGCGTCTCCGTCGCAATATCTACTACGGCAACAGCATCGTCCGTTGCTAATGTGAAATAGGCGCTCTTTCCATCCCGTGTAATGGCAACGCTTGATGGGGTGCCGCTGAAAGTCAAAGTGTTTTCTATTGTTCCTGTAGACGTTTGAAAAATAGTTGCGCCTGTGCCTACAGCTATAAACCCAAATAACTCTCCTTGATAGGTATATCTATCAAGAGAGGAAGCCGTGGAAGTTCCTCCGGATGCTGTTGCAGTTATATCCACTGTTCCAGGAGTGCCAGGGGGGCTTATTGCAGTGATTGAGTTATCAGAGTTAATAATATAACTCGTGGCTGCTGACGTGTCAAATTGTACGCTTGTTATTCCTGTAAAGCCACTGCCTGTAATTGTGACTGTATCCCCACCAGCTGTTGATCCATGGCTTGGACTAATGCCTGTTATGATAGGAGCGACGCTTGGAGGAGGAAGGCCTGAAGATATTTTTACTGTGATAAGCAAAAAGATAAATAAAAAGTGCAAAAATTTCATACGACTACTTTTTCCTCACCTAAAGTGGATAATCAATAGGCTATTTTTTAGTTATTTAAATTTTTCTTATATCATTTATGAAAAAAGAGAAATTAAAAAATAAATTTATTATATGGAGAGAGTACTTTTTATAAATCGGAAACGATAGTAGACTCTCTTTAAAAAGGAGTGATCGATGTGGAAAATTATAGCTTTCTTTT
>JAQGPK010000161.1 GCA_028293095.1 Chlamydiia bacterium
CTCTTGGTACAAATTCTGTTCAGATTGTAAGCATTCTTGTGAATAGAGAAGACTCTTTACAGAATGTATTGACTCCTACTTTGGAATCTAGAGCTCAATCTACAGCAGATGGTGGAATACCTGAAAGAGTTCATCAAGCGGGAGTGATTCGGTTGCAACAAGAGGCGCATCCTTCATCTTTGCAACCGCAACCAAGTGATCCTCTTTCTCCTCCTCCATTAACCCGGATTGGTGGAGCAGACTATAGGTTGGGGCGTAGAGCACCAGTATTTGACCTAAATCGGGCAGAAAGAACTAGTGATTTTCCCATTATGGGATATGCTAGCATGCGTATAAACCGCGTCGTTGCAAGGCGAACTTTAAGCAATGAGATGACTGAGCCTCGCGCTGCTTGTACTCGTCAATTTGCTGAAGTGATGAAAGTTGTCAAACAAGAGCTTCTCACGAATGGTATTTATGATGCAGAAACAATTGCGAGCATGATGGGAGATAATCGAGGTGATTCTTATACGGCGATGATTGAGCATTCGATCTTAAAAATGGTCGAGCAAGCAACCTATGATTCAGAGAAAAAAAGCCTTTCCTTTAAAAATGGGGCAGGTGAGATAGTCACCATCAAGTTTGATCCAGATAAAAAAAAACCATCTCTTGCCTCTGTCTATGACGAAATGAAATCAGCTTTTGATACAATTCAAGGTCTTTCAGATATCCAAAAGGAAGTCCTCAAAATAGCGCTCAACAATAAAGCTGAGACTGCAAAGATTACCGATGAGGCGGTGAAAAAAGCGCGTAACGCGATTGCTGGAGCAAAATGTGTGGTCGATCGAGTCTTTATGAACACAAAGGGTTTCGAACAAGTTGTTAACTGGCCTGAAATCTTCGATGATGGGAAGCCTGTAGTAGTAGCAGTAACTCAGCCGGTTTCAGCGATCTCTCTTTAAGTTTTAACAGAACAAATTTTTACTAAGATAAAAAGTGAGAGATGCTTTCGCAGGTAGTCGGACCTTGCTTAGATGGGTCTGGCTTGTGATTGTGTAATTTGCTTGCAAATTGCTTAAGTTGTACGCCTGACCCTAGCTAAAATAAGGTTTTTACTCGGCCGCTCGCATCAAGAGACCTGCAAGAAGGTAGCGGTTATGTTTGTTACCACTTTTTATCGCGTTCAAAAGAGCTGTAATGCTCTCTTCTTTATGACTGAGAGCAAGCGCTTCATAGGCTTCGACAAGTAGTCTTGATCGTTCTTCTAGGGTGAGGGAATAGGGGCTTTTTTCAGATCGAATCTTCCAAGGAAGGATAGGCCTTGCCTGAATGAGATCATGTGTTTGGTTTTTACTAATCCATTCAAGTAGTTTTTGGGCGTAGGGGCCCTCCTCGTTTAAGCGAAAGAGTGCAAGTGCGGCGTAGGTGCGGATAAAAGGTGAGCCTAGTCGCTCGCTTTGCTCTTTCAAGAGTGCAATGGCCTTTTCAGAGCGGATATTTTCAAGTAGTCGGACAAGGATGGGGACAAGGTCATGCTGCTGGTAGTGGAAAATGCATTGAGCTAGATCTAAAAAGTCCTCTTCAGGAAGTTCCATTGCTTGAATCAGCCACTCCTCACGCAAGCGAAGAGAGAGTTCAAAATAGAAGGGGGCTTGTTTGAGGTTCTGCTGGGCCGATGGAGTGGCTTTATATTGGGAAAGTGCTTTTCCTGGAGAGGAGAGCTCTTCAAAGACAAGATCATTGCTGCTCTGGATAAAAAGCATCGGGAGCATCTCAAGGCAGCGCCTGTCTTTTTGCATGAGAAGCGTAGTGGTTGCATTAAGGCGCTCTTGCAAATCTGGGCTTTGCATTTTTTCAAGAAGAAATTGAGTATGATTCTCTGATTTATTGAGGAGCTTATATGCAAAGAGATTTCCACTTTCTGCCTCTTTTAAAATATACTGCTCGTTTGAGAGATAGAACGCGGCTACCAATGCTGTAAGGTCGTGAGAGGTCATCATTTTTTCTAAAAATGGCTTGGAACTTCTCTCTTGGAAACTCCCCAGTGCATTGACGCAAGCCTCTTGGAGTGCGGGTGACAAATCATGCATTTGGCTTTTAATATCTGGTAAGAGGTCATCTCGCCTCAAAAGTCCAATGGCGCGTATAGCTTCAAGGCGTACCCACGGATTGCTATCACGTACAAGTCTTCGGAGCATCTGAATAGAAGGTGTTGTGCCATCAAGTGCAAGGAGCTGAGGAAAGAAGGGACGAAACTCAGGGTCAACTTTTACGTAGAGAGCTTCGATTTGAGGATAGGTTGAGGGGAGCTGTTTTGAGGCCAGGGCATGAATGGCCTCCAGTCTAATAATCAGATAATCTGAGGTGAGTGCTTTTTCAAGCAGCTTATAGGACTCATCAGTATTATAGCCAGCAAGCAGTTGAACGGCTGTAAGCTGGAGTTCTGGATAGCTTGACTTGAGTACTTCGGTGAGTAGACTTTGCGCTTGTTCATTTGCGGCAAGGCCGATGCCATAAAGAGAGAGCTCTACATCGGTTTTATTGGAGCTTTGGATACCCTGCTCTAATAGGGATATAGCTAGTTTTTCAAGGGTCTTGGAATGATAGAGGTAAGGATCTTTTGCTTTTGCTGCCTGAAGTTCAGAGATAGCCTCTTCAACTTTTCCTTGTTGGAGTTGAAAAAAGAAGGGGAGCGCGGTATCTGATTGTAAATCATGAGGTGTTGCCTCAGTATAGGTCAGTCGTTCATGCCTTTCATGCATGTGGCTTGATGAGCAGCCTGTCAAAAAAAGAATCAGGAGAGAGGTACGTTTCATATTTTTCGAAGAGTTAAAAGTGTTGCAATGCCGCCAAGAAGGGGCTTTATTTCAATATGAGAGAACCCGATTTCCTTGGCGCTCGTAGCAAGTGTATCAGGGCAAACAAATGAGTGAATACTTCGTTGTAGATAGTCATAGGCCTCTTTGTCTTTTGTCATCCATTTACCAAGGATGGGCAAAAGAGTTGAAAGGTACATTTTGTGCATGCGATTGAGCAGGGGCTGTTTTGGTCTTGTAAGCTCGAGAATCAGGCAAGATCCTTGCGGCTTTAATGTACGGTATATTTCTTGCAGACACTTTTGTGGGTTTTGGACGTTACGTATGCCATAGGCGCAAGAAACTGCATCAAAAAGGGTATTTTCAAAGGGTAACTTCATGGCATCTTCTTCGAAAAAGTGCATTTTTGCTTGGGCATGAGCGGGGAATTGGAGCGCCTGTTGATGAGCCACTTCGAGCATTTTTTCAGAAAAATCAACGAGATAGATATCTGGAAGTGAGCTTTTTTGCTTAAGGGCAAGCTTCATTGAGCGAAAAGCGATTTCTCCGGTCCCGCAGCAAAGATCAAGTATTTTCTGTGGTTTTTGAGCGAGTAGCCCTTGTGCTACTTTTTTGTTCCAGAGGACATGCAGATGAAAAGAGAGAATAGAGTTTGCCAAATCATAGCGCGGAGCTATGCTATTGAAGAGCGTGCGGATTGTTTCTGGTTGTTCTTTGTTATAAAGATGCTGCATGGCCTTTCTTGTATTGAGGGGTCTCGTACAAGAAAATTATAAAGCACTGATTCCTTTACAGCACCATTATTATTGTAGAATAGTATATTCTTTAAGCAGCTCATACAGTACTTGATCTTGTATAGAACCACTTTCTTTGTCATAGAGAGTTTTTTCAAGATAGAGCTTTTGACGCTCATTTATGTCTGCATTGCCATCACCCCAATTTGAAGCCATTTTTTTCAAATGATTCTCTTCTAAAGCTTTTCGCATTTCAGGCTTTTCAAAAAGAGTTTGCAGCTTATCGATAATGGCTTGAGGTTGATACCAAATATCTCTACAGGCTTTGAAGTAGCGCAGCATGGTTGCATCAATAGTTATAGGCGGGAGTTTAGAAACAGAAGGTACTCCCAACTCTTTTTCCAAAGCAATTTTTAGACGCTCTTTCTTACTAGCAGCTTCATTTGGAGCAAGGGTTGTAAGCACTTCATTAATGATGCCGCTGCGTATTTGAGTAAGTACTTCATACACATTGCCTTTAAGGGCGTCGTAGCTTGATTTTTGATCAAAAGAGGTCTTAGTGAGAGTGTAGGAAGGGCCATTTTTTCGCATTTCTCGACCTAGCTCTTCAAGTTCTTGAATCACTTGAGACATCTCTTCTTGGTACTGCTTTTCCTGACTTTCTGTAGAAGGGTTTATAATTTCTTTTAACTTTTGCGAGAGTTTGTCTTTTGTTTTGACAACTTCTTCTAGTTTTTGTCGTAGCTCTTTACTGGAGGCTTTCTTTGTATCTTCTCGCTTATTTTCACTGCGCTTTTGGTTTATGCGGGCTAACTTGCTTGTTAAAGCGAGCTGATATTGGATGAGTTTGTCGAGGTTTTCTTGGGGCAGATTATGGATATCATTTTCTGACAATTGGCCTGCGGCAAGTTTTTGCGCAAGAGCTACTTCATTCAATTCAGCAATCGACGGCTTTTGCCACTGTGGCGGAGTAAAAATAGTTTTAAGTGTCGATATAGCTGCATTTTTAACATGTTCAACAATAGTTTTGGGTGCAGTTTGTACAGGTTTTGATTCATTACTTTCGATCATGTGGGTGATTTCACTACAGCTTTCTTGAATGTTTGTCACAAGCTTTGAGATGGTCTTCTCTCTTTGACTAACTTGTTGATCGACCTGTTTTTCAACCTTTTCAATTGTTGCTTTGAGTGTTTTTTCAGAGGCTATACAGGTAGTGAGTTCACGTTCCAATTCGCGCTGTTCTTGGGGCTTTTCTTTAAAAAAGTGCTCAACTTTACTGCCTTTTAAACTTTTGAGTTTTAAAGAATCTTCCTGAAGTTTTGTTTGCAGTTTTGTACTTTGCTGTTGCAGATTACGAAGTGCATCAAATTTTTCATTGCGTGCACTTTTTTTTAATTGAGCGTTAGCTTCCCATCCACTCCTTTTCTCTCCTCCAAATGTCACTGTGTTGTCTTTAATGTCACCTCGCGTGAGGTGTTCGTTAGAGCTGGGCTCTGAGGGCTGTGAAGAATTTGTAATGGACATGGCCGCTCCTTTATATTTTGTTGCCCGTATAGGCGTGAATCATGTTAGCTCCTACAGTTGCGACAACGGCAGCAGATGTCCCGCCAGTTGCCGCGGCAATTCTTCCTCCTACAGGTCCGACTAAAAGAGATGCTGCGAGAGAGCCTCCAGAAGAGGCTAAAGCATTTGTAAAGCCAAGTGTTGCTACATCACGTCCGAAAACGCCTGCAGTGACTATCCATTGTGCAATGAAAGCGTAGGGAGCAATTGGTGTCGGGGTGACTGAGGCGATGGTTAAGCCAAATTGGAGTGACTGTAGTGATGGGATGCCAAATCTTGAAGCTGGGAGCGCAACTTGTGGCTCTTGTGGAAGTAATTCAACCTCTGGAAGAGGTGCAACTGGCTCTGGATGTACTTCTATAATCGGTTCAACTATAGGTACTAGAACCTCTACCGGTGTAGGAATAGGAGCGGAAATCTGGGAGGATGCAGGTGTCTGAGCTTCTGGCATCTCGCATTTTGGTGCTGTCTCTTTGTCTTGTGTGGCTTTGGTTAAGAGCGCCGCAATTAAGGCAGATGAGGTAAGATTTGCAAGACGATCAATGCCTTTTGCACTACGGGATTCTGGGTAGTTCTCCACAAAAGCTGGAGTGAGGAAAGGAGAGGCAATTCCAACTCCAACAGATGCAGCTATGGCACCATAAAGTGGCAGACTCCAGATAGTGGATGCAGCAACCGCTCCTAATACAGCAACGCCTGCTGTCAGGGGGACTCGCCAGAGAAGCTTTCGAAAGAGCTGAGATGTTTTCTTGGCAGTCTTTGCTTGGGGCTCATTTGTAATCCTAATCATAGATGCATCATGTGCGCGCTGTAACACTTCAATTCTTTGAGGAATGAGTTCTTCGAGGGCAGCTAGATTTTTTCTGAGTGCCTTGATCTTTTCACTCTCGTTCTCTCCATTGCCATCTTTCATTTTTATATGCTGATTGAGAACATCGATTGATCCAGCAAGTACCAGTTGTCCATTCACAAGCTCTTGTAGTTTGTCTGTTGTGTGCATGGCTTGGATAAAGTCAGGCAGAGTTGATGTCAAAAATTGTTCATACTTTGCACTGATACACTGACTATAGGGCTTTTCATGCGCCGCAATGAGCCTTTCGAGCTCCTCTTTCGGCATACTATATCTATTCTGATCTTTCAGCGCGGCGAGGTGTTGAGAGATCTTTTCTTTTGCAGAAAATAGACAGTCAATCTGATGAGTGGTCTCTGACTTACTATCTACTTGTGCTTTTTCGATTTCTTTAAAAAGCGAAGTGGATGCCTCTACAAAATCAATCCGCCATTGCAGAGTGCGGCTCTCTTTTTGATACATCTTTACATAGCTTGCCTCAGAGCCAACTTCGCTTTGGAGTTTGATGACGAGGGAATCTAGTGCGCTTTTTTGTTTTTGAAGTGTGTTTGTATTATAGGGTGTTGGTGGAGAAAAAGAGGCATTTATGAGAGTCGTCGTGATTTCAATTTGAAGTTTTTTTATATCGATGATGGTTTTAGGCTGCTTGACAACTAATGCTAATTTTTCAAGACGAGCTGAGATTGAAAGATCTTCGTAGGGGATGGCCAAGGCGCTATTTTTTAAGCTTTCTTGAAGTTCTTTTTTTAAAGTTGCAAGGTCTCTACTACACTGTTTTAGCGTCTCTTCGTCTTCTGCACTGTATACTTGGCGCTCTAAAGTAGTCAGGCGTGGTTGATAGCGCTTTTGAATATCGGCAATTGTACTGTTTTTAACTGCTTTGATTGAATTTTCTGCGATTTGCTTGATAGAGTCGACGATGTTTGTGAGAGTATTTTTTCTTTCTTGATTTGAAACTCTTTTGAGAATTAAAGAACTTAATCGAGAAATTGTCGTGGTTAACGCTTCATCGAGCTTTCCGTGAAAGTGTGCTTCTAAATATTGAAGCTGGCCTTGACTTAACGTATTGATCGAGTCATTCGAAATTGCCTGTATGAGCTTTTTAAAGTATGTTAAATTTTCTTCAAGATTATAAATGGGTACTGTGCTTTTACCAGAAAAAAAGGTTTGAAGGCGATCCCATGTTCTACTAAACCAGTTATTGTTTTGTTTTTGAATAAAGTGAGGGTGGCCACTTTCGAAGGAGCGGATAAGGATATTTTTTACCTTATCATCGGGTGAAATCTGAGGATCTTTATAATGTCTATCTAATTCAACAGCAATATCAATAGCTAAAGAGAGATTATTATTTTGAATTAAATTTGGATT
>JAQGPK010000182.1 GCA_028293095.1 Chlamydiia bacterium
ATAATCGAGGCTATGAGGACGTTGGGAATGGCGACAAATCAGAACCCGCTCCCATGGGGTGAGAGTAGCATACACTTGCTCTTTTAGTGCGCCCAGCTTTTGCTCCAGCTTAATAATCTCGGCAGTAAAAAGTGGATTATCTTGATTTTGACGCTTGAGATGTTCGATAGTTTTGAGATAGTCATAAATTTGCTTTTCATGCGGGAGATAAAAATTTGGCGTTTGCATACTGGTCTCTTTTATGATTTTTCTTTATATGGAAGCTTTACTTCATTAATATCTCGAACAATTTGAATGAGCGTATCACGTGTTGTAATGATAGAGTAAAGCTCTTCAATATCCGGTGTTTTTAAGCGAATACAGCCATCACTTTCATAGCCGCCAATACCAGCTCCTGTATCAGTAAGCGCTTGTCTCTCTTCATTATAAGCCCAAGGAGTACCATGAATACCAAACCCTTTAGCAGGCTCACTGCAATTTTCAACTTCACGCTCAAATGGTATCCAGCGTGTTCCAAAAACGCGCATCATCTCAATTCGCTTCTGGCAATAAAAGCCCATCATTTTAGGTCTATATACCGCGATACGTGTGCCTAGTTTGTAGGTGCCAACTGGTGTCAAACTACCAGAGACGGAGCCATTATCCAGACGACCAAGACCTATGCGGTAATTTTTAAGAAGGAATGTCTCTTGTGCTGTAGGATCAACGTAGTAGAGCCACAGCTGACAACGAGCAAGATCCACCGCTAGAAAGAAAGAGAAATCTTTGTCCGGGTGAAGAATATTAAATTCTCTGCCATCTGCGATATTTTTGATGATGTAGTCAGGCCGCTCATTAATGCTACGAGCGATAAAATCAATGGGAGTTTTGTAATGCGTTGCATAATCAATCAGCCAGGCAGGTTTGCCCGCCTTCCAAGAGACTTTCGCTTTATAACGCAACGTCTCTACAATCGGCAGTGGTGAATTTTTTTGAAACAGGAGCTCAGTTCTATCGACTGCAGGAAGTGGAGATACAGATATAAAGCCAGTTTGCCGCACGGGTTGCTCTTCGTGATCAGATGACTGAGAAGTAGCAACAAACTGCTTCGTAGCAACAGATGACTGTACTTTTAAATTTGAACTTGTATCTTTAACGACACTGAGATTTTTGAGATCAATCTCGATTGGCTGTTCATCGAAAGCCTTCGCCTTGACTTGAAGTTGCTGCGATGAAGAGCCTCCATTATGAGAGCTCTGTGAATTTTTACTATTTTGTTTTTTAAGAAGAGCCAAGCCGCCGATTGCAGTAAAAAGCAAAATGGTAACAGCAAAAAAAACTCGTTGCAGCGTCATATATGTTACTACCTATAATTCAATGAGATAAGTATAAACTTAAAGAAGAAATTTAGACTACACTTTTTGTAGTTCAAGCTCTCCTGCTTCACTCTCTACAGAAAAGCGCATTTTCTTACCAGGAGTATACTTCACTGCAGAGCGAGCCGGAATAACAATCGGAACCGCTGCATTTTTAGGATTACGTCCCACTTTTTGCTTTCTTTTTACAACTTCAAAAACGCCAAAATCACGAAATTCAAGGCGATATCCGTGTGATAGGCATTCGGTCATTTTATCAAGAAAAGCTTGAATAACATGACGAACGTCGTTCGGATGAATACCCTTATCTTGTGATATTGTGTGAATAAGCTGTTTTTTCGTCACTGTGCGTTTTTTGTTCGCGCTATCCATGTGGCAGGACTCCTATCCTTGTTGTAAATCAATGGGTTGCATTGTCGTATGTCGCTTATTTTCAATCAAGCTCAATGATTGCTTTATTTTTCTTTCCAAGTGCAAAAAGCAAAAACTGACCTTCAACATAATCCTGGGCGGTAACTACCTTTTCTTCATCTGCAACTTTAAAATTATTTAAGTATAAACCACCATTTTTAATCAAGCGCCTTACCTCACCTTTACTTGGTAAAAAACCGGCCAATGCTATAATATCGACCACTTTCTTTCCATCGACTGCATCTTTATTCATTTTTTTACTAGGGACTTCTTTCATGAGCTGTCGAAGCTCTACAGCAGATACTGTAGCTACCTTTCCAGGCATGACGGCTTCTGTCGCCTTCAAAGCTTTTACAAGACCATCTTCTCCATGAACCAAATCTGTAACTTGAGCTGCAAGTAGCTTTTGGGCTGTATTTGCAATATATTCAGGCTTTTTCATATCTTGTTCAAGCGCAACAATAGTATTCATATCGACAAAGGTCAGCATTTTCAAAAGTTTAATAACGTCGCGATCTTCAGTTCGATAGAGGTACTGATAGAACTCATATGGCGAAAGCTTTTCCGGTGAAAGCCAAATGGCGCCTTTTTCTGACTTACCAAATTTCTGCCCATCACTTTTTACAAGAAGTGGGATTGTAATGCCATGCACAGAGCCACCTGTAAGCTTTCTTACAAGCTCGCACCCTGCGGTAATATTTCCCCACTGATCAGAGCCTCCAAGCTGAAGAGTCACTCCATGCTTTTGAAAAAGGTGTAGAAAATCATAGCCTTGAAGGAGCTGGTAGCTAAATTCTGTATAGCTCATCCCCTCTTCAGATTGTAGCCGTGCTCGCACACTTTCTTTACCTAGCATTGCGCCCACACGAAAGTGCTTACCGACTTCACGTAAGAAATCAATAAAGGAAAAATTTTGAAACCAATCCAAGTTGTTCAGAAAAAGCGGTGCTGACAGTTTGGAGTCACGCAAGAGAATCGACTTAAAATTTTGTTCAATACTTGTAACATTACTTTTGAGAGTTGCCTCGTCTAAAAGTGAGCGCTCATTACTCTTTCCAGAAGGATCTCCTATCATACCAGTGGCGCCCCCTAAAATCACAACCGGTGTGTGGCCATAGCGCTGAAACCACGCAAGACCCATAATGGCGATCATGTTACCGAGATGAAGGCTATCGGATGTTGGATCAAAGCCGCAATAGACTTTCAAAGGGGGTTTTGTGATCTCTTCCAGTTCGGGAGTGGTCATTGCCTCAATGAGGCCTCTTTCTTCTAATGCTTGAATTACTGTCGACATATGATCCTTCTATTTTGAAGAATATGGTAGCAATTTTGTACATTAAGAACATGCTGATTTTGAGAGCAGCCTCTACCAGTAGTTTTATTTTTTTAACGCAAAGAAAATCCACAAGACACAAAGAAGCAAAAAGAATTAAAAAATTAAATACAGAAATCACAGGCTCGCCTTTAGGAATTTTCGGCTGTTTGTTATAGCGACAGCAATTATCTATACAATCATTTTTAAATTAAGCACTTGTTTTTAAACCAAGCAATCGTTTTTAAACCACGAAGTGGTACCTTGCCACGTAAGTGGCTACAGTTGTAAGCCGTAGGTGACCCGTAGGGGAACCTACTGTACAGACCCCTCCAAACGAGGAGCCAGGAACTGGCGACCAAAAAAGTAGCCCCACAATATATAGTAAAAGTCTTTTTTGATTATTTTTTACCACAGAGATCACAGAGGACACAGAGATGAGAGAAGGTCAACATAGTAGTGGTGTAGGTTATTTTTTTAACGCAAAGAAAATCCACAAGACACAAAGAAGCAAAAAGAATTAAAA
>JAQGPK010000198.1 GCA_028293095.1 Chlamydiia bacterium
TTTCTATCAAAGCAATCTCAGTAATCATGTTAAGTGTTTTGCAGGCCAAAAAAGGAAGCTGTAAGATTAACGCCAGTGGCAATATTGTTGCATTAGGTGGCACTATAAATAGCTATCATGATAACGAATTAATCGGAGATTCTGTTATTTTGTCTCAAGTAGAAAAAAGCCGACGTTGCATGATTTTAGAAGAATTTAGGCAAGGTATTCTTAAGAAAGATGGAGATGTGATAGGAGAGGCGTTACTTGAAACATTTGATGCAGTAGAGGATCCATTGGGAAAGAGTGCAAACCCCTTTATAGATATTGAAAAGGCATTTAAATTTTTCAATATTCCTTTAAAACCTCAGCAGGCTGTGTAAAAAATAGGAAGAGAAAGAAAAAATATGATCACCCCGACAAATAAGATTGAACCTTTTATGCCTTCTATACCAGCCTCTGAAGCGAACAGCTATTTATTTAGAAAAGCAACATACATTGAAAAAGTAGCAAGAGTATTTTTTACTAGTTACATTGGAAAATGTACTCTATTTAGCCTACGATTTGCTTTTGTTGAAGTACAAAAGAGACTCTTTTTTCCTGGATCACAGCGTGTCGAGTTTCCATTTCTGAGTACGTTACCTCAAATCACTGATGAATTTTTACTCACAAAAGAGGGGCAATTAATAGAAAAGACAAGGCGATTTCTTGGTCAACATAAGCTCATAGAAAAGCTTTCGAAAGATGACTTTTATAAAGATCTCAATGCAAAGCTTAGTATGGGAACTTGTCTCGGCTATGCATTGACAAGTAGGTTTTCAAGACGTCCTTGGTCTACAAAGCCTCTTCTCTCAAAAACAGAAGAAAAAATCAATATGATCTTTTGGCAACTAGCAATATCTACGTATCAAACGTTAGCTGCCTACAGCGCTCTGTTAAAGGAAAAGTTTGATCAAACCCAAGATATGACAATTTTCTCTGCATATAGCGCTTTAGAAGAGCTGATGAGAGATTATAAGGCCTTCAACACCTTAAACCGTAAAAATGCACAGCTGGATTCAAACTCATGTCTCGCTTATATTCGTAAAAATTCTACTACATCAGCAAAAGATTTTGTAGATGATGCAATACGACTGTCTCATCTTACTCAGGATCCAGCCGTTCAGGATATTCAAATCTCTTTCCGCAATCGATATTTTGGTCACGCCTTCCTGATACAGCCAGCTCTTGCACGCATCGTTGATCTTAATATGGGGATAGTGCAAGCAAAAAATAGTACAGCGCTGTTTCAAGGTATGAAAGCATATCTCATCGCGCAAAGACCTACTTGTATAGAATTTGAAAGTTGGCGTACGGGATAATATATATATATGCAATGTCACAGATTTCCTCGCTCGGATCGCTTGCATTTAGAAGTATTCGAATAGGCTAATTAAACATGGCCTCTTCCATATAAACCTGGAAAATGCGCGCCAAAATCTCCTCTTCTATCTGGGGTTCCCTCTCCGTGTAGTGTAATTAAGACTCTACTGGCTGTGCTGAAACTTGAGTGAATGTTACTTCTTGCGTTGGGCATATCTCTGCTTCCACTTTTTGAGATCTTCTTTAGAAGCAGTGCAATTTATAAGCGCAAGTTTTTGTAACGTCTTTGGGAACTGAAGAGGTGGGAGTAGAGAAGTTCTCTCACAATCTATTGTCACGGAAGTGAGCTGAGAGGCGCGAGCAAATAGAAAAGTCTGAATGCCTTCACGCACTTGTACTGCAAATAGTGCATCCTGCTCATGATCATCGCGGCCTTGTGGATATAGCAGAGATGTTTTGATTGCAAAATGCTCAAGATTAGGTAGTGTAAGCTCTTGTAAAAATTGGATGACGGAATGCTGGCCTTTGCGGTATTGCCTTTGCGGTTGCTCAGAATGATATATCATTGGTTTTGAAATATTTACTATTCCTACTTCATAGAATGTAGGACTGCCTGATGCATTAATCGTAAGAGAGGCTACAATAGGTAGACGGTTTACGGCATTTGCCACTGCTTGCCAATCTCCAAGTGGGCGAAGAAGGCAGCTAGAGCAGGCAAATACCTCTTCTTCTATAACAACTTCTTGCGTTTGAGCCACACATGCTTGAAGTTTTTTTATACTCTCTTTTCTTTCACGAGAAGAGAGTTGAGAGTTTCCAATACTGTTTATAAGAGAAGCGCACTCTTTATCTTTGGTTCTGTTTGGTGTATAGCTTGCATATTCTAGAATAATCTGTGAAATTTCTTTTGGGCAGGGGCCTACAGAGTCCATAGCATTTTGGATAAGTGCTAGCTTATTAGGAGAAGGGGTTTGTGAGCTGTTTTCTACTGTAATTTTTAAGCCTGAAAAACATTGGCGAAGTATATTCATAGAGTCTTGCTTTTATAAAGTAAAATATTGTTTATTATGAAATAATACTATTTATTATAATTAAAGTCGATATATTTATTTAAAAATAGAAATAAATAGATTAGCCAAATTCTATTTCGGGCTTGATGCCTCAGCGGCTTAGATCACACCTTCCTGACAAAAGCGATTATTTAAAAAAGAGAAGATGACGGCAGTTTTTAAAGAAATGGCTATTAAAGTTGGTAAAGTAGCAGTGACTCTATTTTCGTTCTGAGTAAGCCATTTCGAAAGAGAAAAAAAACGTAAGACATCCTTACTGGAACTGGATATCTATCTTTTTTATGAGATTCGTAATTTCTAGTAAAAACGAATACTCTGTCATTATTATTTAATCCTATAGGAAAATAAAATCGTAGCTTATATAGTTTAACTTCCTTATTTAAATACAAAGAAGAAGAGTTATTATATGGGCGATATTATTTTTTTATTTGGCCCTTCATGCAGCGGAAAATCAAGCTTAAGTAAAGCGCTGCACAGAAGTTTAGGAAGTGATTGGACGTGTATAGATCGAGATGACTTGATTGAACAGAAGATATGCAGTGAGTCTGAGGCCGATAAAACTTTAGATGAGAGAATTCAATCGATCAAAAGTAAGCTCATTATAGATACTCAACTTCCCTGGCGAGAAAAAAGACCAGGTGAATTGTACTTTAGGCTACTTCCACCTCTTAACGTACTTTTAGAGCGTGACGCAGCGAGAGCGAGAAAATTTCAATGGTCGCAAGAATTTGCCAAAAAA
Organism: Chlamydiia bacterium; assembly: GCA_028293095.1. Classification (GTDB taxonomy): domain Bacteria; phylum Chlamydiota; class Chlamydiia; order Chlamydiales; family FEN-1388; genus JAHFTM01. Next base: position 3,151 of record JAQGPK010000198.1, read on the forward strand.
GCTCGCGAATTTGTTATTCATACGTACACTACTTTAAGTGGCTTGAGTAAGAAAGCCTTT
>JAQGPK010000215.1 GCA_028293095.1 Chlamydiia bacterium
TGATCTCTGTGTTCTCTGTGGTAAAAAAATTTAAAAAGGCCCCTACTCTATATTGTGAGTTGGCTTTTATTTTAACCCAAAGTGCAAAGAGCAAGAATAGCTATGGTATTATTTTTTACCACAGAGAACACAGAGATCACAGAGAGGATCCAGTTACTCACATAGGTAACACTTGAGTTCACCAAGATAGGTAACCCTATCAAAAAGGAATAAATTGACTGGCCCAAATTTTGGGGTCCACTATAAGAAATAGTAACATCGCATCTTCCTCTCTTTGCGTCTTTGCGCCTCACTCGCTCCTTTGCGTTAAAAAATACTTAATGATCTCTTCAAATCACAAAAGCCCATTTCTCATCTTTTTCTTGTTATTTCCAAATAGGGGCAACTTATGGACTGATTCGCTTTGTATTAAAAAAATAATATAAACCATCAATCCTAAAATCGAGTCGTGCTTGTAATGGTAAAAATACAAAGGAGGGAAATTTCTAAGAAATTTTAAGACAAAAAAAAGGCCTTTCCTCCTTGCGGAGAAAAGGCCTTGTATCAATCAAGAGTTATAACACTCGTGATTAGAACGCGTAGATCGCAGCAACTTCAAATGCCCATGAGCGGTGCTTTCCACCAATAGCTCTTGAACACTCGTGAACTCTTTCGAAAATACCTTGAAGTGTCAAGTTATCTGTAAGAGCATAAAGGCCTGTAACTTGGTAGCCCTTATAGTTAGTAAACCCTTGGCTAATATCTTTGTAGATAGAGATGTTAGCTGGGTTATCTCTGGAGATTCCATGAACATCAGATTCTGGGATAGATTGCGCTTGTACCCACTGATAGTTCACATCAACTGCCCAGTCATGCTGTCTCTTGATTTCGCCGATGCTAGCGCCAACGTAGAAAGCTTTGTTTTCTTTCTTGTGGTGGAAGTAGCTATTGCGGTGTCCATCATGATTCAACAAGAACGCACCATACACTTTAGACTTGTGGCTCAAAAGATCTGGGCTCAAGTTGTATGCAAGTGTGAACTGGGAAACGTTGAAATGCTGACCAAGTGAGTTCTTATGGCCATAGCAGTTAACGCCATCTTTGTTCCAATGTGTTAAGGAATATTTAAAATCAATTCCTTCATCAGCGAGGTTCAAAAGTCCAACTTCTCCAACATAGCCAAAGTGGTTGACTGTTTGGTCAACAACGAAACCAGCTAATTTTACGCTGAGATCCATTACACCTTCGTAGCTATTCATGTACTTCAATGTCAAACCATCATAGAAGTTATGGAATTGAACTCTTGAATCGAATGTATCATACAAGCGACGACGTCCTGCTTCAACATCAAAGCGGGAAGTACCCTGCTCAGAAACATTGTAGCCGAGGTATGCTTGACGAACAACGATATTGCTCACAGAACCGCTACCGAACATTGTGTTCTTGTGGCTTACATATGAATCAGTCAACTGATTGTTCTTACGCTGTGCAATACCAGCAGAGTTATCAAACTGAAGTCTGATTTTGCCCCATGATCTGTCTGCTCTGTAATCCAACATCAAGTTGACTTCAACGTTGAATTCATTTGTTGGGAAAGGAGAGTTTGGACCTTCTGATGGGTTAACTTTTTCGCTTCCATGACCACGTTGACGTACGCCATTGGATGTTGCACGAAGGTGATCCCATTCAGCACGGACATCTCCGCTAAGCATTAAGTTTCCACCTTTTTCTTGGATACTTACTGCACCTTTTGTTTTTACGAAATCATTTAGAGCGCGGATATCTGATTCGTGCTCTTCTTGAGTTGTTGAGTACCCTTCAGGACTTGTATTTTCTGCTTGCAGAGAAACTGCAAACCCACAGGCTGCCAATGCGCATGGCAACAAGTATTTCAAAAATTTCATGGTTTTCTCCATTTTTGCTTGTTTTCTTAAAAAATCTAATTTGTTTGCTTTCATCATAAAACCTTAATCTCTTTGTCAACTTACAATCCACTATTCGATACGAAGCGACTCACTTTTCCATTATGGATAGTAAACCTTAGTGTATAAAGGCAAATTGGTTTTTTGTAAACCCAAATTTCCTATACGCATTCCAATGGCAATATTTTTTAACTAGCTTTGCCATATCCTAAGTTTCCATAATTTCTAAAAAAATACAAGCCTAAACCAAGAATTAGTTGGTATCATAATTCTTTTTTCTATTGCAAGAAAATTTTAGAAAAGATTCTCTAGCTTCCTATATAGTCGGCAGGCCTTGAAAAAATTCCCCATTGTGGTTGCCTTCTCGAACCGTTTACCCACATCTTCCAATTACTCAGCGGTCTACCTGTTAGTGCCATACAATCGACACTCCAGAGCTCTAATTGCTCAGTTGCTGGATTCACAACAAAAGCAAAATAATCTTTCACCCAGTTTGTATCGGCAAACAAAACAGGTAGTGGCATCGCCATATTTCTTTTTCGAAATTCTTCAAGTAACCGTAGCTGTAGATTAAGCGCACCTCTTGTAGATCCTAGTGCGAGTGCTGAGAGTGCTTTAGTAATGTTGAGAAGCTCTTTTGCCGAAATAAATTTTTTCTTAGTGATCTCAGGTAGAAATTTGCCTATGAGCAAAGGAAGACGAGTGAGCGCTACTTTCTCATTTTTAAAGACTTCGTAAAGAGTTTCCTCTATCTTCACTTTTGCGTGATCAGTTTCCGTATAAGGTAAGCAGGAATAGAGTAAACTATCAATATCCTCTACCGAAAAAATATTTCCATACTCATTTTGCAAGCCTCTGTCAGCATACACTGTATTCATAATAAAAGTTCGAAACTCAAGGATTGAAAGACGATAAGGGAGGCGCTGAAAAAGCTGAGAAAGCCGTGGCCGATACTGTATTGGGACTCGCTGCATAAGTTCTTTTATAAAATCTGCGGCCATCTCTTCTTCAACGAAAATTGTCTTTAAAAATTTTTGCGTAGGCTCAACAATTTGGTGCTTAATCCAGGAATAGGTATAGCTATCACTCACACAGCCTTCTCTAAAAAGAAAAAAGCCCGGTTTTAGCAAAAAGGCATGTGTTGGAGAGTGAATCAGCATTGATTTATCTGGATTTTCCAAAAAGGGTGCTGAGGATTTTGCTGGAAGCTGCTTGAGCGTATCAATAAAAAAGGCAAAAAGCTCTGTTTCTGACTCTACCCATCGTTCTACTTCAAAGGGCTTATCTTCGCGTTTAAAATACGCACTTACAAGAGTACTCATTGAACCACCTGAAGTGTACACCCAAGGTTTCTTTTCAACTTTATCAAGGTTTTGTAAAGGCTTTGCAATAAGAGGGGCGTTATGCGCCTTTGCCATGCGATAAAAAGCAGACTCTAAAAAAGGCTCACTTCGGACATGGTTGACAAGCTGCGTGATCACAAAGCTAAAGTCAGCTTCAATCCCTTGAATTTCAGGGCGTGATGCAATTTCCTGCTCTGTAATCGTAAAAAAGGAAACGAGTGACTCCACAAACTCTGAAAGTGAAAAAATACGCTCCCATTGAGAAGGATTACTTCTTCCATACTTATACAAGAGACGAAACCCTGCGGGACTATCATCAAAAGGGCCACTTGCAATGTCATGGATTTCTGGATCATACACCTCTTGAAAATAGGCTGGAAATTTTTTATCATACTCATTAATCAAAAATTCATAGAGTCTTGCTATTTTCGATGCTTTGTCATGAGCCATCTGCCTTACCTGCTCAATATGATAGAGCTCTGCCTGGCGTGAACGATACTCAATCTTCATCCATTCAATTTCTTTTTCCGTATTTGCCTGGCGGGCTCGAGCATCAAGATAGCGCATTTGTTCAGCAACATTGCGGTACTCTTCTTCTTTCTCTTTAAGAAAAAGATTTGCCTGCGCGACTTTTTGTGACACGATAGAATAGAGACACTCACCAATCCCTCCTCGATCGTTATAATTTACCCCTAAACTTGTGTATAAATTAAAACGGGTAAAGGCAAGCTTAATTTCAGCAAAAGAGGCTAGCGTAAATTCCCACGCTTTAAGGAGCGCACAGTCGGCAAGAGCTTTAAAAGATGTCTTAGCAACTTCAAAATCTTTTAAGAAAAGAACACAAGGATCACCTTTCGCATTCGCTTTTTTTGAAGTGCGGGGAACATGCATTAAAAGGCCTGTATGAATCATACTCTTAGGACGATTCAAATATTCATCCACATTTTTTTGAGTGATCTCGTGATGCTGTAGAAGAAGCGCTCGCAAAAGCTCTTCAGCTGTCGTTACGATCACAGGACCTACTTTTTCCAGTAACGGAAGACATCGCTCAATGAGTGCGCGCAACTTGAGCGTTTTCTCTTGAATTGGTAAAGCTGAATCTACAATGTTTACTGCTTCACACGCCGCAATCAGCCCAGGGGAGGCCCATACTTTATGATCATTCAGAGATAAATCGCGGTACAAAGCAATCGGCTTTTTCAAATCGCCATTGCCCCAACTCGAAGCAAGCGGGACACTATATTCAACGCCGCCAAATGTTTTTTTCATGCGTCCTGTATTCATCATTTCATCTAGATCGCGTAAAAAAAGAGCCGGCTGCTCCTGATGAATCAAAATGGCAGGCGCCGTTGCAAAGCAAGAACCAAGACTTTGCCGCAATGTCGTCAGCCAAGCTGCAAGACAGGCTCGCTTGACATGCACATCTGTAATGGATTCATGAAGAGGAATCATCAATGTATCACGAATCATCTCTTCGGCAAGCCGATTAGAAAAGGGGCGACTCATATTTTTAATGAGACGCGCAAGCGCTTTATCTTTTAAAAGAAGTTCTAAGACATGCAGTATGTGTTCATCCCGTACAGCGTCATGTTGGCGGCCGGGAGAAAGGGAGTACAGATTTGCTTTAAGCTGAGAGACTAGCGCTTGAAGACGGCTGCTATCAATCTCGCCCTCATCGGTAATGATCAAGCAGGCCAGCGCTCGCGCCTTTAAAACATTCCTTATAGAGCAGCTTTCTTGAATTCCGGCCTCATCGGCATAGCGACTAATTTCTTCAAACTCATCGAGCAAAATATCTTCTAAATAAGCTGTACGTTTTGCAAGAAGACTACAGATCCTCTCATAAAAAAGAGGCTGCGCTGCTGAAATCTCAACTGAATTCAAAATTGCATCAAATGACAAGACCACCACTACCTTCTATTGAACCTTAAGCTCTTCATAAGCTAAACTGTTTAAAATTACCATCATAAGGATTACTTTTATGCTCATTCATTATTGCGACCCTAAAGATAAAAGCAAAACGACAACTATTGAGCTTGCTGATGGCGCGAAAGCCACAGATCTTATCGAAAAATTCAATTTAAGAGCCCCACATCAAGGGCTTGCTGCGCTTATAAACGGAAAAGCTCGCGATCTTTCAACTCCTCTTCATGATAATGACACAATCAGCTTTTACTCTTTTGATGATGCTGAAGGTAAAGAAGTTTTCTGGCACACCTCTGCCCACGTACTAGCGCAAGCCATCCTTCGCAAATTTCCGCAAGCCAAGCCGACAATTGGTCCTCCAATTGAAAATGGCTTTTACTATGACTTTGCAGACCTTACAATTTCCGAAAGTGACTTAGAGGCTATTGAAGAAGAGATGCAAAAAATTTGCGAGGAAAATTATAAGAGCGAGCGCTCTGTTTTTGCATCCAAACAAGAGGCATTGGAGCGCTTTAAAGATAACCGCTACAAAGTAGAACTTATCAATAGTTTTGATGATAGCGAGCTTACAGGATATACTCAAGGGGAGTTTTTCGATCTTTGCCGTGGTCCGCACCTTGCAAGTCTTGGAAAAATTAAAGCTGTGAAAATTTTGAAAACATCTGGAGCATACTGGAGAGGCGATTCTAAAAATGCCATGCTCACTCGTATCTACGGCATCTCTTTCCCTGATAGAAAATTATTAAAAGAGTATCTCCACAATTTAGAAGAGGCTAAAAAGCGCGATCACAAAGTGTTAGGACCAAAGCTTGATCTCTTCTCATTCCATGAAGAGGCGCCTGGTATTCCTTTTATCCATCCAAAAGGGATGATTATCTGGAATCGCTTGATCGACTACTGGAGAAGCTGCCACATGCGTGCAGGATACCTGGAAATCAAAACACCAACTATTCTGATTAAAGATCTTTGGGAGCGTTCTGGTCACTGGCAGAATTATCATCAAAATATGTTTGTCACAACACAAGAAGATCGTGAATTTGCTATCAAGCCGATGAATTGTCCTGGTGCTATGCTCTTTTTTAAAGAAAAAAACCATAGTTACCGCGAACTTCCTCTCCGACTTGCTGAAATTGGCCATGTTCATCGCTTCGAGCCTTCAGGATCGCTTTCAGGACTATTTCGTGTACGAAGTTTTCATCAAGACGATGCCCATGTTTTTCTCCAACTCTCTGATGTTCAAGATGAAATTTTGAGGATTTTAAAGCTGCTTGATGAGATCTACTCAACATTTGGTCTCACCTATGAGCTTGCTCTATCAACACGTCCTGATAAGCAAACCATTGGAAGCGATGAGGCGTGGGAAATCACGACAAACGGATTACGTTCTGCATTAGAAGCACATGGAAAAACGTTTAAGATCAACGAGGGTGATGGCGCCTTCTATGGCCCGAAGATCGATATCTACATTCACGATGCAATGGGACGAGCTTGGCAGTGCGGGACTATCCAGCTCGATATGTCACTGCCTGAACGCTTTGAGCTAGAATACACAGCAGCAGATGGCACAAGACAGCGCCCAATCCTACTTCACCGCGCTCTTTTAGGCTCTTTTGAGCGCTTTTTTGGCTCTTTGATTGAGTTCTACGTAGGCAAGTTCCCTCTCTGGCTAAATCCAGCACAAGTGCGTCTTGTGGCTGTGGCTACACGCCATGTAGACTATGCACGTGAGGTGCAGCAAGCCATTGCATCGTGTGGGTTTATCGTGGATCTAGATGATTCTAACGAATCGGTTTCGAAAAAAATTCGCGAAGCGCAAATGTTGCAATACAACTACATTTTGACAATTGGTGATCAAGAAGTTACAAATAAAACCATTGCACTTCGTACAAGAGATAATGTAGTGCATGGCGAAATTTCTGTAGCTACATTTTTAGAAAAGATCGAAGATGAAAGAAATACAAAAGCCCTCAAGTCACCATTTTAACGTTAGGGTGTAAGGATACCAATGGCCACTAAAACAATCACGGTTAGCAGCTTTAAAGGTGGTACTGCCAAGACCTCCACTTCATTGCATGTAGGAGCCGCTCTTGCTAAGTTTCACAAGCAAAAGGTGCTGCTCATCGATTTTGATGCACAAGCAAACCTCACCTTAGGCTTAGGTTTTGATCCTGACAGCATTGATAGTATGGCTCCTGTTTTACAAGGAACTAAAATTCTCAAAGATGTCGTCCAAAAAACCTGTGTAAAAGGGCTTGACATTGTGCCGGCCGATACCTGGCTGGAACGCGTTGAAGTAACAGGAACTCTAGCAGCCGATCGCTACTCTCATGAAAAATTAAAAATTTCTCTTGAAAACTCCGGCTACGACATCATTATCATCGACACACCGCCATCGCTCTGCTGGCTTACAGAATCGGCCCTCATTGCCTCAACTGAGGCCATTGTTTGTGCAACTCCTGAGTTTTATAGTATTAAAGGGCTGGAACGTCTTTCGCAGTTTATGTCAACCATAGCTGAACGCCATCCTATGCAGATTCTGGGTGTTGTACTTTCTTTTTGGAATGCACGCGGCAAAAGTAATGATTCATTTTTAAATGTCATTGAAAGAGCCTTTCCTGGAAAATGTTTTGATGCCAAAATTAGAAAAGATATTCAGATCTCAGAAGCCTCAATCTATGGCAAACCGCTCTTTGAACTTGCCAAAATCAAAAAAGAGAGTAGAGCTGCAGAAGACTATCAACTCCTCGCTAAAGAAATCCTTACAAGACTAAAATCATGACTAAAATAGACGCTCTTTTAAACGAACGTATTAACGCACAGCCCTCTCTTTCGAAAGTAAAGGCACTGGCTCAAAGATCTTCAGATGGAAGTCTCTCGAGCTTTTCTGGCCTCTTCAAAGTAGGGGAGCTGACGGCCAATGAAAAGAGTCTTCTTGAGTCCATCCTTCGAGAATATCAAGATGAAGCTCGTGACATTCAGCCAGATCTTCAATCGCTGATCTCCATCACATCAGAGGTGAAGGCGATCCATAATCAAGCAGCACTACTCCACGGAGAGCGCATCAAACGGGTGCAAGCAATTTTAAAAAGCTATCGTGATGGCGCCTTCACTGCTTGGCTCTATGCCGCCTACGGCAACCGCCAAACGCCATATAACTTTCTACTCTACTACGAATTCTGTGAAACGCTTCCAAGTGACATCCGACCTAAAGTAGACGCTATGCCGCGTCAAGCCATCTATGCACTTGCAAGTCGTAAAGCTCCCGTTGAGAAAAAGCAAGAGTTCATTACCTCATACAGTGGCCAGACCAAACGCGAAATGCTTGACCTCATCCGTACTACTTTCCCTCTTGATAAAGAAGATGGCCGTAAAAGTGATGATGGTCAAATGGTGCTTACTGGGCTCGTGAAACTTTTTCATTCGTTTAAACGTTTGAAATCGGAGATTGAGCCAGAAAAGCAAGAGGAGATCAAAAGTATGCTCACTCGCTTTTTGCAGCTTGTCTCGTAATGGATTAATCTTCTTTTTGACTTGTACTATTTTTTAAATAGTAATTGAAGTATTCTAATAGCCTCTTATTTTACTAGTAGCTCGATGCATGCGCATTTCAATAGAAGAAGCCTATCAATTATTACGAAATGATTCTGTCGTTGCAATTCCTAC
>JAQGPK010000020.1 GCA_028293095.1 Chlamydiia bacterium
AGTTGTGATGATTCTCTTTTTTTCATCTTCTGTGAGACTTTTCTGAATAGCATCAAGTCTCGAACGCTCTTCTTGCTCTTCCTCTTTGGCAAGCTCTTGGCTAGGAATCATGACAATTCGCACAAAATGGCTATTTTTGAGAAGATATTTCACAATCAGATCACAAAGGAAGCGAGGCTCTTCAGAAAGGGTATCTCGAAGCTCTTTGAAAAGAGAGTGAATTCTTAATCCATCTTCTACCTTTCCACCATGCTGCTTAATGAGCGCACAGCGCGCAAAGAGAGAGAGCCCAAAGGGTCCTCCGTCAGGGTTAATTTCTGTGCGATCAAGTTCGAGTTGGTGCAGGGCACTTTCAATGAGAGATTCAGGAATACCATTTTTTGCTATACGATCTAATGTGCTGCGAATGAGTGTTTCAAGTGTGTCCGCATCTTGGCTTTTACATCCCTTTAGTACTATGGTGAAAGGAACTTCGGCACTTTCAGTTTCGAGAGCTGAATTTGCTTGTTTACAGAGACCAGAATTAAGAAGCTCTCGCTTTAAGAGGGAGGCGTCCGTGTCCATTAAAACGCTATCAAGAATGGTGAGCGCCAAGACTTCAAGCTGAGATAGAATCGGTACAGTAAGCCATGAAAAAGAAATGAGTATTTTTTCCTCGTTTTTCTCTTCGCTTTCCACCGGATAAAAAAGTTCTTGGCGAATCTCTTTTGTAAAACGGGGTTGAAGCGGAATTGGAGGAAGGCGCGGCTCTTTTTGGACGCCTTGTAACGCTTCTTTGTCAATGAAGTCGAGGTGCTTTTCTAAGGGGATATCACCGTAGAAAAAAAAGAGACACTTGCTTGGATGGTAGTAGGTTCTATGAAAAAGGAGGAGCTCTTCATAGCTTAAATTTGGAATTTCGCGTGGATCCCCGCCTGAATTAAAGCCATACGGAGTGTTAGGGAAGAGGGCTGCGCTGATTGCTTCATTAAGTCTTGCCATTGGAGAGGAGAGCGCCCCTTTCATTTCATTATAGACAATACCTTTATATTCTAAAGGCGTTGAGGGGTCATGCGGAGTTGCAAATTCTAATCGATGGCCCTCTTGTGCAAAGCTGAGCTTTTGGAGACGTGGGTGAAAAACGGCATCAAGATAGACAGATAATAAGTTGTAGAAGTCCTGCTCCACTTGCGAGGAAGCTGGATAGCAGGTGAAATCAGCGCCAGTGAGGGCGTTCATAAAGGTATTGACGCTTCTTCGACTCATCGAAAAAAAAGGATCTTTTACAGGGAATTTATCGGAGCCTGTGAGGACTGTGTGCTCAAGAATATGAGCGACACCATTAGATGATGAGGGAAGGGTGCGAAAGGATAGGCAGAAGAAGTTTTCAGGGTCACTCGCTTTAACATGGAGCACTTCAGCGCCACTTTCCTCGTGAGTGAGTTGTGTCAAATGACACTCAAGTTCTGGAACTTCAAATGATTTGGTAACGATAAATCCGCGATATTTTGATCCAACAGCAAGCATTCTCTACTCCTTCAAAAGAGGTGTATAATAGAGGGAGTTACAAAACTCTGCAAGATAGGATTTTAAAGCATTGATTCTGATGTAATTTTTAATAAAATAATTTTTTAAAATTTTTAGTTGTATTTTTATTATAGTTAGTTATGTAATTTCTTTTTATTTAATAATAAATATGGAGTTTACATGTCAGTAGTTAATAATTCTTCTGCTTCGAGTAGCAGTTCGTCATCATTTTCAAGTAGCTCAGAGCAATCAGGAGTTCCTTTACGTGCAACTGCAAGGTTTATTCAGTATGCAAAAGATCGAGGATTTATCAAGCAGCCATCATTGAAATCGCTTCCTAAAGTGCTTCAACTGAAGGTATTGGAATATTTAGTTGAAACAAACTCTGAAACTGAGGAAGGAAAGTTTAAGAATTATTTACAGCTATTTAACAATAGAAGCTTTTTTAAGACATGCAAAGAATTTAAAAAGTTGGAAGCTCTGTTTGTTACAGGCAATGGAAACGCTATAAGTGATGCTCTGTTTGCAGTACATGAGTATCAACTGGAGAATGATGTATTACCAATAGTTGAGAAAGACGATCTACAGAGCAGTAATTGTATGGCATCTATTCGTTATTTAAACTTGAGTCGTCGCCCTGGCTCTCACCGTTTTCCTCTAACTACAGATGATATAAAAGCTATTATTAGTAGGTCTCCACGGCTTGAAAAGCTTACTCTCGATAATTGTAAAATTGATTTAGATGACAAAGGAGTTTTTAAGGAACTTATTCAGTTAAAAGACTGTCTCAAAATTTTGAGCCTGAATGGCATAAAATTACTTGATGAGCATATCAAGTAGATTTCGCTTCTTTCCAATCTTACAAGCTTAGAAATGGATGATTGTGAACTCACTCCCGTCGGATTACAGCATTTACAGAAACTTAAGTCCCTTGAAAAGCTTGTACTGGGTGAATGCAGTGACCTCACCGTACCAGTGTTTGAGAATTTTATGAAGGCTCTTGAAAGAATGAAGATATTTTCATTACTTTATACAGGGGATATAAGTACTGAATTATTGCAATGTATACAGAACTGGAAGCAGCTTGAAGATCTCACTCTGAAGTCAAGAGGACTTCCAAATGTTGATATCAGTACGCTTTTTGATCACTTGAAAAGACTTAGGTTGCCTTGGTTCTCTTTAAATACAGCACAGTTGGGTCAATTAAAAGGAAATGATAGGAATTTTCAATTTACAGAATTGTCTCTTGAAACAGATTGTGATCAAGAGCTTGCGGACCTTTTGGTACAGTGTCCACTTTTAGAAACGCTTATTTTGAGAACCGGTATTAAGCAGATAACTGCAAACAGCTTGGTAAAATTAAAGAATTTAAAAAATATTCAATTAAATGTGAATGTAGACTTGCCAGACTATCAATGGCTTCAAAAAATAGAAAAGTTAGAGAAGCTTGAATTTTTCTTCACGCTTAATATGACGGTAGTTCTCGCAGCTCTTCCAAAGCTTGAAAAAGTGAGGGCACTTACTATTCATAGATACGGTAATGATTTGATGCTTCCTGATGTAAGAAATTTGGTGGCTAAGTTTCCAAACCTAGAAAGACTTGTGCTTTATAGTTTGAATGAACTAACAGATGAGGTACTGAGCGTCTTGAAAGAGCTGAAAAAATTACGCTTTTTGGACGTAAAAAAAGGTTCTGGTGTTACTATCAAAGTAACAGATCAAGGGATTGGTTCCTTGAAGAGATTGCGTCATCTTGAAGTCTTGCGACTTCCAGCTGAAAGCGATTCTGAGGAAGAGCCTGAAAATGGAAAAGCAGAAAAAGTAGAGCGAAAGCCAAAAATTACTGAAGCTGCTAAGCGGTACTTGAGAAGTTGTGCTCCACAACTTCGTATCATTGATCAAGATACTAGCTATGATACGGACAACTCTGACTAAAGGATTGAATGCATAGCAGAGTTGTTGTACTGTTTTTCATAAAAAATAGGAATACATGAGCAGTTTACAATCATCCTCCTGCTATCCACCCCCGCTGAGTTTCCCCTTGTACGAGAGGCGCTGCTACTTTTCATTTGAGAAGAGGCATTTTTTAGTAGAAGCGCCTTTGAAGACACCACAGCAACGGCTGCAAGAAAAAGAGGCAGAAATTGCACGTCTTGCACAGGAATGTATTCAGCTGAAAGAAGAGATGGAATCTCTTGAAGTGCAGCGAGCGAAGCAGACAACCACTATGAAGAGTTCTCGTTTGGGAGCTCTCTGGAATTCTGTAAAAGTGGCAACTTTTCTTAAGGGAATAGAGCATTTGAACTATCCAGTAGTCAGCCTTCCCTTTGTAATAGGACTTTTTCCTTTATCTCTCGGAGCATTTTTTCAAGAAGAGCGATGGCAGGGGTTTAAAGCGGGGATTGAAGGGTATTTTTCTAATATGCCTCGAGAAACTCTTTTAACAGCCTTGGGAATGGTAGCCGCCAATCTTTCAGACAAGGCGACGGATACTTATTCTGCTCCAGGAGTTTGTCGAGAAGTTGCAAAGCATATGGGCGGCCTTTTATTTGCATGCAGTATAGAGCTTACCAATACGCTCTTTCGTGAGGTACACTCCCAAAGGTCTTCAACTCACACATTTTTAAATCTATCTTCAAGTACTATCGGAAACGCTCTGCTACCTCAAGGTATAGTGGGAACTATGAGTTTCGGCGGTATAGTTCATGTTTGTAGGCGGTTGAGTACTACGAGTTCTTGAGGGCTATTTCTCTACACTTCTCAATCTCTCTAAAAAGCGTACTAACTTCTTCAGAATCCTGTGATGGTTGTTCTATCCGTGCTCTTTTTGCTGCGTAGCGCTTATTTTCACTCCAAAGATGATCCCAAGCTCTTTCTAGATTTTGTTTTTTGTTTGTGTAGGTTTGTGCAAGACTATCAAGAAGATTGTTAGTCCATGTTTCGGGAAAAAATCGTAAATTTGGAAGAATTTCTCTAGAAATTTGTAAAAATAGATCGTCGCTTCCAAAGTTTGCTTTGTTGAATGCGGCAGCGATACGGCATAGATCTATATGAGTGCAGCACCTAATGTGGGCCATACAGTCCTCCATGAGCCACATTTCAACTTTATCAAATAACTCTTTATTCTGAAAATTAAATTGAAGAAATGCCTCTAAGATGTCAGCGATATCATTTCCACAATAGCGTGAAAAGAGCTCTTGAATAGCTACAAAAAGCGCTTTATCTGCAATTTTTGCCCTTGTAAAGATACGAATAATAGTAAGGACAGGTATATACTCTTTAAGTCTTTTGTTGTTGTTTGCAAGAAGCTCTCTAGAGCAAGCATGGAGCAGCTCTGGAATTGCTACAGGAATTCGCTCAAGATCATTAAGCAGTAGCCGATACTCTGCTCTTGTAAGGTCTTTTAAAAAAACATAATCTGTGGCACGTAATGCTTTCTCTGTGGGTTCAGACAGTATTCCAGGGAAAAAGGCGCTGAGCGAAAGAGCTTTTTCTTTGCTTAAAGAGCACTCTCTAAGGGTAAGAAGGCCATTTCTTTGGGCGCTCTCTTTTGCATAGATTGTAAGCGTCGTTTTTAAGTGAGGCGTGAGCGCTTCAATATCTCCCTGAATGGAGGTGAGAATATCATCTATCCTAAACTCTACGATAATATTTTTAATTTCTGAAGGCAATGAAGTGCTTTGACTTAAAATTTCCAGTGCCTTTTCAGTGACCGGATCTGTGTTTATAGGACTAGAGTTATTTGGTAATATAGAAATGAGAGTAGTTTGATTTTGTATAGAAGTAATCATACCGTACCTCTTTGTAAATAAAGTATTAAACTTAAGATTTATATACAAAAATTATACATGATGAGAGGGAAACGTACAATTGGTTTGTCCGGCTAGTTTTACCTACTCGAAGTAAAAGCTGTATTCACATTTTGTGAGGTATTTGTTATACTATTTTTTGCTTAATAAATAATGAGGATGACATATGCATTTTATGCCGGTTGTTGTAGGAGTTAGTGTAGTTGGTCTTGTAGCTGCTTTTAAAGATAAAGTATTGCCTAAGAAAAATGGTACTGATGCAAAAGTTGAACAAGCCTTTACTTGTGCCTTTTGTCAGGACACTGACTTAGGTGGTAAAATCATCAAGAATCAATCGATTGGAGAAACTAAGCATATCCGAGTTCTTCTTGACAATAGTCCAATTGTTCCAGGTCATCTTCTTATTACAACTACACAATCAAAAAAGAAGGCGCATGAACTCAGTGATAGCGAAGCTTTAGCTGAGCATGAAGCTTTGAAAAAGGTTGCAGGGCTCTTTGCTGAAAAATATGGAACAAGAGAGTATCTGCAGTTACAAAAAAATGGTCGCCCTGCAGGACAAAGTGTGCCTCATTATCATAATCATGTCTATCCGATGAGTTTGAAAAACACACTTTTTAAAGCACACCGTAACTTTTTTCTTAAATTTGCGACAGGTCTTTCATCGAAACTCAAGGGCGAAAAATTGCAATCTTTGAAAAATGAGCTGCAAGGAAAGCTTGACCTTTCTACAGAGACAAAGACAAGAGTTGAAGAATATAAAGAGAGTGTAGAACAATCAGACGCAGAGTGTGCGCTTTGTCCTACATCTCAAGATCCTACTAAAAAACCATCACTTGTAACTCTGCATGCAAGTGATACACCGATTGCACCAGGTCACGTTATTATTTCAACACGGCGTCATGTAGGAAAGGCACATGAACGTACTCCGGAAGAGGTCATTGCATGCCACCAGACGCTTAAGAAAGTTGTCACTATCTTTAAAGAGAAATTTCAAACAGAAGATTATGTGCAAATTCAGGAAAGTGGGGTATGTGCAGGTCAGAAAGGAAGACATTTTTATATGCATCTCTATCCTGTGGTGCCTACAAAATATGAATATGTGAATCAATTTTTGGCTTTTGTAAGATATATTATCTCGAGCAACGCATACTTGAGCCGTTTAATCAAGTTGAAAGGAGAGGCAGTACAAGCTGCTCAAAATCCATTTAAAAAAATAGATATTGAATAACCCCACTTTTTCTAACTGCACCAAAAACTAGGTTGTATGGAACGTAAAGCGATTGTCCCGAATGTCTTCACTGCATTTTCTCTCTCTTGTGGTCTTTTTGTTATTTTCAAAATGAGCATGCTACAGCCAGGCGCTGTCACATACCATAATGT
Source organism: Chlamydiia bacterium (assembly GCA_028293095.1). GTDB lineage: Bacteria > Chlamydiota > Chlamydiia > Chlamydiales > FEN-1388 > JAHFTM01. The sequence continues at coordinate 6,699 of JAQGPK010000020.1, forward strand.
ATTTGTGAGCGCTTGTATTTTAATGCTGGCAGCTTTTCTTGATCTCATGGATGGCGCTATTGCAAGAGCGATGAAAGTGGAGTCAGAGTTTGGAACCGTCTTTGATTCTATGTCGGATGCTGTCTCTTTTGGGATTGCGCCGGCTGTTCTTGTGTTAAAAACACTTTCTGTACAACCTGCTACTTTTCTCTCATTTCTGATTGTCTGTAGTGCAATGGTTTATGCGATTTCTGGAGTTCTTCGTCTTGTGCGCTATACTGTAACAAGTCACCAAATTCAGGGTGATAAAGAGAAAATGGCTCAGGCAAAGGCAAATTTTACAGGGATACCTATAACTGCTGCAGCGCCTATTGCCACATCTACGATTCTTTTATTAGTGTCTGATGAGTTTAATAACTTGTGCGCTATATCAAGTACGACGCGTGTTGTGGTTGCAGCTTCGGTACTCTTTATTCTTGGATTCTTTATGGTATCGCGTTGGAAATTTCCAAGTGTTAAGACGCTGCGTATTCGTGTGAGTTCATTTAGCGTACTTTTATTTACAACATTGATAGCAGCAGTAGTTCTATTTGGTGCAGTGCACCACTTTCCGCTAGTTTTTGCAGGGCTGACTTGGTCTTACTTTGTCGTCTCTCTTGTGCTATCTGCAGTGCGTATTGTCTCTGGAAAAAGGCTTCAGGCTCTTGAGGATTTTGAGCCAGAATCAGAAGAGGATGAAATTTCATAAGATCGTAAAAGGGCAATGAGAACGCCATGAATGTGTTCGCTCTCTTGTTCTTTTGAGAAGTTGCAGATTGTTACAACCTGTTCTGGATTTGTAACGACAATGATCTCGCCTGCTTTTGCAGTGTCACGCACTTCAATAATAATCAAATCATCCTGCCTGATATGCTCTTCAAGAAAAGAGTCATCTTTAATTAAAAATCCATAGCAAGGGAGCTCTGTCTTGATTAGAGATGAAGGGGCAAGGGTCTCTTCCATTTTAGCAAAGAGTTCCATCTTTTTCCCTTTAGCAAGAGCGCCAATGATGGGAACGCGCTTTCCTATGCGCTCCTCTTTTTGAATCTTGCTCTCTGTAGAGGGCTCTTCGACAGGCTGTAGTGAGCGCCATTTTTGATCGATCTTTTGCAGATACCCTTTACTCTCGAGACTCTTCATGTGTTTGAATGCAGAGGCAACGGATGCAAAGCCAAACGCTTGCATCAGCTCGCGGCAACTTGGTGAGTAGCCATGAGAGAGGAAGAAGGTGCTTATATAGGTAAGAATTTCAGCTTGACGTTTCGTTAAATTCTTCATTCAATGATCTTAGTTACGATCCTTTAGAAGGATTTGTAGTGCTTTTTTTGGTAGAAAGCAAGCGAGGGATGATTTTGTAATCAAATACAAGCCAGTCAACAAAGTAGGCAGTCTCCCACATCAAAAGCGCTGCGAAAAGAACATCAGAGAGAAAATGGCCACCTTGTACAATCCTTGCCATGGATAAAAAGATTCCAAGGCCTCCTCCTGCTATAATTCCGATACTTTTGAGTAAGGGGCTTTTATAACGTCGACCAAGGAAATATAAGCAGAAAAAATAAAAACCACAGGTAGAATGTCCGGAAGGAAAGGATTTCGATGGCTCTGGTGCAGGGGTGATTCTGGGAATATAGTAAGGACGGAAGTCTTGTTTGCCGCCAAATTCGATAATATGGCGAGGACGCGGTCTACCCCAGGTTTCTTTGAGGAGTTGGTGAGTGATAATGCCAGCCCCAATAATCATGCAGAGACTTAATGTAAGAGATACAGCTCTCATCTTCTGTAGTTTTGGGATATAGAAAGATAAAAGAAAAATGAGCGTTGCGATGCCGCAGGTAAGCTGTGAAGGGATGCAGCCATGTTTATACATTACGTCAAAGAAAGAGTTTGAGGAGAAGCCGGTATGGACACTTGAGGGATCGCCTGCGATATTTGTGTAATAGGTCCAGCGTGCAATGGCCATGTCGAGCTCTGGCGTAAAAGGAGTAATTGCAAACATGATGAGAATGGGGATAAGCCAAAGGGCATTTCTTCTGAGAAAGCTCACTGATAATTTCCTTAATCTTCTTTTTAAGATTATCAATTATACCTGTAATCTGATTTTGGGTATATGGTGTATCTCCTCAAATTATATTTTTCTTCTCTTCTTTTTATAAGGAGAGTGTATATTGTAGCTTTGATTTTTGAATGAGGCTGTATGCTCTATATCCTTGCCGCTATCGTAGTAAGCTGTTTATTTTTTTATCTTTACAGAGAGGCAACGTCAAATCTAGAGAAGGCGCTTCTTTCGAAGACAAATGAGCTTCAGGATATGAAGCTTCAAAATATGGAGCTGAAAACGCGCCTTGAAGAGGAAAGAAGGAGCTCAGATGAAAAGATTGATCTCTTGATGCAAGCCCAAGAGGCGATGAAAACATCTTTTAAAGCGCTGTCATCTGATGCACTTAAGTGGAATCAAACGACCTTTTTTGAACTTGCTAAGGAAACTTTTGATAAATACCAGATTGGCATGAATCATCAAATGCGTGAGAAAGAGGTCGCCATTGATGGCCTGATGAAGCCTTTACGTGAGTCTTTAGAAAAGGTAGATGGAAAAATTCAAGAGCTTGAAAAATCAAGAATAGGCGCCTACGCTGGGATTACAGAGCAGCTCAAAGCACTGGCCTCCACACAAGTGCAACTACATGGCGAAACATCCAATCTTGTGAAAGCTCTCCGTATGCCAAATGTGCGTGGAAAATGGGGCGAAATACAACTCAGGCGTGTTGTTGAAATGGCGGGGATGGTTGAGCATTGTGATTTTGTGACACAAGTCTCTGAGAATGCTGATAGTGGTGGAAGAGTACGTCCTGATCTTATTGTGACCCTGCCAAATGAACGCCTGATCATCGTTGATGCAAAGACTCCGCTACAAGCCTATCTTGAAGCAGTGGAGTGTCAAGATGATCTGCTGCGCGCGCAAAAATTGAAAGATCATGCAAGACAACTAAGACGCCATCTTCAGCAGCTTGGAGAAAAGGCCTATTTTGAACAATTTCCTAAGACTCCTGAGTTTGTGGTTCTTTTTCTGCCGAGCGAGTCGATTTTCTATATGGCCCTTGAGCATGATCCTTCTCTGATTGAGTATGGAGTTGAGAGAAAGGTACTGCTAGCAACGCCGACAACTTTAATTGCTCTGTTACGGGCAGTTGCCTATGGCTGGAGGGAAGAGGTTGTGGCAGAGCATGCTGAAAAGATTTCAGAGCTTGGACGCACCTTATATGATCGCCTTCTGACAGTAGTTTCTCATTTTCAGAAGTTAAAGCGCTCTCTGGACTCAACATGTGAGGCTTATAATAAAGTCGCTGGATGTTTTGAAAGCCGGGTGTTAGTGACTGCTCGCCAGTTTCAAGAGATGGGCATTGGCGATACTAAAAAGGAGCTCGATTCAATCGAGACAATTGAAAAAATCACACATATCTTCTCAGTTGATAATTCTGAAATTTGAATTAGTTTCCTC
>JAQGPK010000031.1 GCA_028293095.1 Chlamydiia bacterium
AATAATAATGTGTATAAAAGAGGTATCTATTGAATACTCACTCTTATCAGAAAAAAGATAACGCTAAAATAGTAGCAAGCAAAGCTCAAAAAAGGAAATGTAATACAGAAACTCTACGAGTTATCAAGGAACTTAAAGAAGGGAAAGGGGCCATCAGCAAATCTATGAGCGAGTTTCGGAAAGAGATGGGAGTAATAGATAAGTTTTGTATCTAACACAGACAGACCTGTATTCAGAAAGTAAGCCGCCTTACTCTAATCGGACAGAAAAGAGCTCTACTATACGTGAACTAATAGTACCGACTCTCCATAAAAATCTCCCTCTTCTACTACCTCCTTCACTAGAAAAAGAGTCACAAATAGCAACTACCAAAACGCTTCATCTGCCTTTTTTACAAAACCTTCAGGAAAAAATATATAAAAGCTCCACTTTCCCGCCAAGAGGTGAGGCTGGCAACCTGGAAATGGATGCTATTTTATACCAAATACTCCTTGAAGAGCTTGGTCGAAGTGATCTTTTAATCCTATCCTACAATCCTGAGAAACTAGTCCTCCCTCAACTCCCCTTACCTTCCCATATTCGCTATATTGTTGCAGGCTGTTATGTCAATTATAGTCATGCAGTTGCCGTCGTGATCGATCGCTATGAGAGAAAATATTTTTATTTTGACCCTCTTTTCGATAATTTCTACAAAAAAAAGGTTCTTACACTTTTCACACCTTTACTAGACCAGAGTTATAGCCCAGCAGACTCCCCTGGAACATTACAAAACGACCATTGGAGCTGTATCTACCACGCCATTGAAAATATTGTGAGCAGAGTAACGCAAAAGCCAGACTATAGAGGAAAAGCTGTGGATGGCCATATACTTGAGTCAAAATACAAAGAACAATTTACAAAATTTGTAAAAATTTATGGTACTTAGAAGAAAATATATTTCAAATTAATTAACTTTTAGGTAGTTAGTAGTTTTTAGAACTATGAAAAGCTAAGGATATTTTTATGAGGTTTCAAAACCTGACTCTCTGCTGTACACTTGTCAGCATGGTCTGTTTTTCCTGTACCCCCAAGATCACTCAAGACAAAACTAAAGCTCTCACCTCTTCTGATTCAAAAAAAGTAACGACTCCTGTAGTGATTGTAGGCGGTGGTTTAACAGGGCTTATGACGGCGTATGAGCTCAACAAAGCCGGCATTTCATCTATTATTCTTGAAGAGAAAGAGGACATTGGCGGAAGAATTGAAACTATCAATCATCAAAATCAAACAACAGCTGAAAGCGAACTTGAAGAATTTTTTGCAACAGGCCCTGTGACTGCGCTGCTGAAAGAGCTTCAACTGCCACTTGTTGAAGATACGGCCCACTCTTCAGTGATTATCGATGGAAAGGTCTATGTCTATAAGGGCAATGGCGATCGTGATGAATATTTAAATGGCATTTTTACAGCCGATGAAAAAGCCGCCTTTCTGAAATGGAATCAAAGAACAGTCGCTCTTTATAACGATCTACAGGCTACAGTTGCCAAAGGTGAGCCACTCTCCCCCGAGTTAAAAGAGCTCATGACTATTAGTTTTGCAGACTATGTAAAACAAGGACATCTACCAAGAAAAGTCAGTGAGTGGATTCGCATTACTTTAGAGCCAGATATCGCAACAGAATGGACAGAGATCAGCGCACTCGATGGCATTGATGAGATGCATATTTTCTTAGATACGCCAGCTGGTTTTGGAGAGAAAAATTACCATATCGCCGGTGGAAATAGCACACTGCCAGATATGTTAGCGCAAAAACTGCCTCCAGGTTCCATTAGAAAAAACTGCCATGTAGCGCAAGTCACGCAGACAAAAGATCGCGTTACAGTCAATTTTATGGGTGAAGATCAAGAGCCACAGTCAATCACTGCACAATATGCTGTAGTTACTGTGCCGCTTTCTTCGATTAATAAGATTAAGTTTCAGCCAAGTTTAGATGCGATGCGCCAAAAAGCCATTGATACAACCCGTTTTGGCATCTACGTTAAAATTCACTTTTGTACAGATCGAGATGTAGAAAAAACGTGGGCTCAGTACCAAAATGGTAGGCTATTTACACTCTTAACAGATAGCCACGCGGGCTCCATTTATAACGCTTCAAGTTTTAAAGAGCATCTCGGGCCTCAAGATCCTTTAGTAATCACTCTCCTCATACAGGGTAAATACGCCAAAGATCTTATGAATATGTCCTCAATCCAAACAGCTGATGTTCTCAAAAAGAATGTTAATGGCCTATTCCCACATTTTTCAGACCATGTAACCTTAACGTCTGCCTTCACCTATCCAAACGCTGTAGCCTACTGGCCACTTGCGCTCAAACGATCCCGCTTTGATGATCTTGCCGTTCAATTGCGTAAGCCTTTTGGCCGCGTGTTTATTGGGGGAGATACAACCGACAGTAGCCATGCAGATGGCGCGGTAAAGGCTGCTTTAAGAATGACACATCAACTGGAAGAGCTACTTAAAAGTACTGCTAAATAAAAGTAGCGATTAATTTTTTATAGATGCATCTTATTAATAATAAAATGGTTATATTTATATTAATTAGATTAATAGCATCTCTAACAAAAAACTTCGCCCCTGTTTCTTTAAGCTTTGTTAAGAAATTACTTTACAATTTTCTTTACAATTAAGAAAAAATTCTGTATACTTATTCTTTCTTAATTTGTGGAGGAATCTATGACAGACAAAGAGCACGAAGAACTTCAAGCAAGCATCAAAAAGATGGAAGAACAGAATGCAGAGCTCTTTGAACAGCTTGGAATCTCCTCACACCAGCTCCATCATTTTATCAATGATCCAGCGCGATTCTCTACAGAATCAAAAGAGGAAATTGAACATCAAGCTCATGAGCTAGAACTCATGCTCCAGCGTCACATTGATGAAACAAGAGCCTCTCTCAAGCAGCAATCTGCATCAACTGATGAAAAAACCGGTGGTCACTGGATCCTCATGAAATAGGATCAGTAAAAGAAAATTTTGTTCCATCAAAGAGCCCTTTGTCGCTGAGCTTGATTGCCGGGATAACAAGCAATGCCATAAACGAGAGTGTCATAAAGGGTGAGGTAAGTGTTGTTTGTAGCCTCTCCCGCACAAAAATTTGAATATCTTCATACGCTTTTGCAACTTCCCATCCATCTTCTGGACTCATCAGTCCTGCAACAGGTAGAGAGATCATCATCTCTTCTACATCATCGACTGCAACAAGCCCCCCTTTTGCTGCAATGAGTAGATTCACCGCTTTGCAGAGTGAAACATCATCACAACCTACCGCTATAATATTATGTGAGTCATGTGCCACAGTCGATGCAATAGCCCCCTTTTTCAAACCAAAATTTTTAATAAAGGCCACTGCTGGCGGCTTATTCTGGTAGCGATTCACAACTGCAATTTTTAAAATATCGTGCT